>JASHQJ010000306.1 GCA_030037595.1 Candidatus Binataceae bacterium | reverse complement strand
AGCCCCCGTGCGGTCACGTCAAAATCAAAATTCAGGCCTGCGGTATTTGCCACAGCGACTCGATGACCAAGGACGGCCTATGGCCCGGCATCGTCTATCCCCGTTCGCCGGGCCACGAGATCGCCGGCGTAGTCGATGCACTCGGCGCCGCGACCGATGAGTGGAAAGTCGGCGACCGCGTAGGAGTCGGCTGGTTTGGCGGACATTGCGGAGTATGCAAGTCGTGCCGGCGCGGCGATTTCATCACCTGCATCAAGTTGCAGGTTCCCGGTATCAGCTATGACGGCGGTTACGCGGAGTACGTGACCGTGCCGGCCGACACTCTGGCCCGCATTCCCGACGGACTCACGCCGGAAGACGCCGCACCCCTGATGTGCGCCGGCATCACCACTTTCAACGCGTTGCGCAACAGCGGCGCTCGTCCAGGCGACCTGGTCGCGATCCAGGGAATCGGCGGTCTCGGGCATCTCGGCGTTCAGTTCGCGAGCAAGTTCGGCTTTAAGACGGTCGCAATCGGCAGGGGAGAAGACAAGCAGCACTTGGCACAAAAGCTAGGCGCGGGGACTTACATCGACACCAAGTCACAGGATCCCGCCAAGCAACTCAGCGCGATGGGAGGCGCCAAGGTTATTCTCGCCACCGCGCCCGATGGCAAAGCGATGGGCACCCTGATCGACGGTCTCGGCGCCAACGGCAAGCTGATCTTAGTTGGCGCCAGCACCGAGCCATTCGCCGTCTCATCGGTTCAATTGTTGCTCGCGCGAAAGTCGATCATGGGATGGCCGTCGGGAACAGCGATCGACATCGAGGATACGCTGAAGTTCTCAGCGGCTAACGGCGTGCGGCCGATGATCGAGACGTTCCCCCTGGAGCGGGCTGCCGATGGTTACGATCGCATGATGTCGGGCAAGGTGCGATTCCGCGCGGTCTTGAAAATGTGACCTTTACGGAATGCTCGCCTCCAACGATCTTGACCTAGATGGGGTGACTTTTCGAGCGATCATTCGCCGGGCGGGGGCTCGGCGTTCAGCTCATAGGCGCCGATATCGCAATTGGCCTGATTGGGCGCGGGACGAAGATAGCCGCGTTGGTCTGTCGCAGGACAGTCGGTAGGTATTCGATTGACCCGCGCGCTGAAGAGCGAGGTCAGCGCGATCGTCTGGGTTGGCCCGCCATTGTTCTTGAGTCCTTTATCGAGGTCCAGGTTGCGAACATGATCCTGACTGGTGCCCGAGAAGTTGCAGGAGGCATCATCGCTGAGATTATAGCCACCATCATTGAGTTTCCCCTTTGGACCATTATCACAGTTGCCTCCAATGCTGGTGGCGAGGATGGTGCCCCTTAGGTCAAACTGACCATCGTTGAAGATGGCGCCGCCTTTGCCGCCTTTCCCCCCGGCTATATTTCCTGAAAATGTTAAATTGGTTATGACAACCTTTCCCCGTGGATTGTTCTCGATGGCACCACCTCTTCCGTTACCCTTTGGAATTGCCTGGTTGCCTGCAAAGGTGCTGTTGGTGATCGTTAGTGTCCCGGAGTTCTCCATGGCACCGCCGAAAGAGCCTTGTTTGTTGAAAATGTACTATTAACCGTCGTCAGCGTCCCTCTATTGTACACGGCACCACCGTGACCGCCGCCGCTACTACTTGCGGTCTCGTTACCCGAGAAAGTACTGTTGCTGATGGTCAGGGTGGCACCAGGGTCATTGAATATCCCACCACCATCAGCTGCAGCCTGATTGCCTGAAAAGGTGCTGTTGGTGATCAGCAAGGTGGCCTCACGGCTGTTGTATATCGTACCGCCGTCGGCGGTCGCATGATTTGCCGAAAAAGTGCTGTTGGTGATCATCAAGCTGGCGCCTCGGTCGTTCTCTATCGCCCCGCCTCACGGCCGGAGCCCATTGACGGGGAAGCCTCATTTGCCAGGAATGCACTATTCGCGATGGTTACTGTTCCGCCATTGCTGATGGCGCCACCACCGATCAACGACCTTCCGATAGAGAGAGTCAGATTTTGCAAGTTGAGCGTTGCCCCGCCTTGTACCAGCAATATCGAGATCGTATCGGGAACTCTCGTGTCTTCGGAGATCGTGAGCCGGTTAGGCCCGTGTTTTGTGCGAGACTGATTGCTTCGCGCAGCGTGCAGTGATCGTCGGCCGTATCGTCGGTTGCGGCGTTAACGGTGATTGTTTGCGCCTGAGCGGCGGCGGCCGCCCTCATTCCCGCGAGCGCGGCAACGATGCTCCGGCGGCAGGCGGCTCGACGATAATCGGCTCGACTCATAATGCATTGCCCCTCATGCCGCGTCGCGCCGAAGTCCTGCTCTGAACTGAAGGCGAAGTTTGGCTGCGCAAATCTAACTTTCTGACGAATTATCGAGGTTAACAGTCAGGGTGGCAAGTCCAAACATACAGGTTGTTCGGATGATGCGTTCAGCCACTCATCACATTGACGCAAACGGCTCCATTGACGATGCTCACCTTCATCGAAAATCGCGACACCCCGCGGCGCCCGAGGCGTCGCCGGAGGACTGACGATGCCAGACGACGATTTGAGCTTGACCACGATCGGCGGAGTTCACGGAGAGCCGAAGTTTATTGCACCGCTCCTGGGTGATATCGCAGCGCAGGCCGCCGAGGCTGATCGAACGCGCTCGATCTCGCCATCCGTTATTGCGGCAATCAAAAGAAACGACATCATGCGGATGTCGGCTAGCCGCGAAATCGGGGGCCTCGAAGAATCGATCGTCGCGATCGCCAATGAGCTCCGCGCGATCGCACCGCAATGCGGCTCGACCGCCTGGTGCCTCTGGAATCATCTCTGTGTGTTTCACTATTTCGCCGGCGCGCTCGGCCCGGCGCACGCATCGCTTCTGGGACAGATTGTTTCGAAGCGGGAGTGGGTCTGCTTCCCCGCGGGCGCATCGACACAGGTGACCGCTGTCGATGCGGGCGACAAGACGATTCTCTCTGGTGTGGCGGCGTTCGGTTCCGGTTGCCGCTATTCGGAATGGGCGGGAGTCGCGTTCACAAAAGAGGGTGTCGAGATGCCGCAGTTTACGATCGTTGACCTGGGCCATCCGAAGGTGCGGATCGACCCGACCTGGGATGGAAGCGCGCTCCGCGCCTCGGCCACCGATCATGTCCACTATGACAGCGTGGAAGTGCCGCGCGAGCGCGTCGTCCACATGCAGCCGAAGTACCGCGCGCTCCTTCGGCGCCGCGACTACCCCGTGATTCATCCTTGCTATCGCGAAGATTGGGTTGCAATTTCGGTGATGTGGCTGGGCGCGATGGCGACCGGTGTGGCGGAGGCGTCGTTGGATGACACTGCGCGCAACATCAGGAATCGGATTGCGATTCTCGGGACCAGGATGGCCGAGAAACCAACGATCCACGTGAATCTCGGCCGCGCACGGGCGCTCATCAACGCTGCAAACGACACGGTTTATGCTGCGATGGCAGAGACGGACGCGCGAATCGCGGCACGCGTCGCGCCGACGGAAGGAGATTACTTCCGTCAGACCTCGGCCGGCATGCAAGCTGTGTTGTTATGCGATGAGGCTATGAAGCTCATCCTTCGAGTTCTCGGCGTCAATGGACTGCGTGAAGGAACCGACTTCGAGCGCAGGTATCGTGATTTCCAGGCGATGCCGCTGCACATCAACGGACATGTCGATCGTATAACGGAGCAGCTGGGACGTATCGCCCTGGGGCTGGACTCTCAGAACCCGTTCTAGCCGCGCGCTGGTTCAGGGTTATCAAATTAGTTACAGATAGCCGTGCTGATGCCACATTTCTCAGATGAAGGCGGCTCTAGCCGGGTAGGTTTTTAAGAAAATGATTCGTCTTGTCTTTGTTCTCCGCCGCAAGCCGGCGATGTCGCGTGAAGAGTTCCAGAAGTATTGGCACGAAGTTCACGGGCCGCTCGTCGCCAGGCACGCCACCAGTCTGAACATCCTTCGCTACGTCCAGAATCACACCTTGGACGATCCGATGAACGAGCAGATGGCTCGTGCGCGCGGCGGGATGGAACCGCCATACGACGGCGTCGCGGAACTCTGGTGGACGACTCGCGATGCGTTGGCGACCAGCTTCGGCAGCGCGGCGGGACAAGCGGCGGGCAAGGAGGCGGTGGAAGACGAAGCGAAATTCATCGACCTGCCGAACTCGCCGCTCTGGCTTGCGTATGAGTATCCGCAAATCAATCCTTCTGAAGAAATGGTCGCGCGGCCGAGCAGCGGCCTGGTGAAGATATTCTTTCCGCTGCGCCATCCTTCCAGCCAGACGTTGGAGCAGGCCCAGCTTTACTGGCGGACCAATCACGGGCCAATTATTCGCGGGCTGGCAGGAGGCTCACGCCTGAAAAAATATTTCCAGGTGCATCGATTCGAGGATCCCATCGAGCAACAACTTCGCGCGGCGCGAGGCACGAAGGTTCCGCCGTACACGGGCCACGCGGAAGCCTGGATCGATCGGGCAGAGTCGGCAGCCGCAGCTGGAACGCCGGAGGCCCGGCGTGCCGGACAGCTTGCCGTCGAGGACGAAGCCAACTTTATCGATTTCAAGAACTCGTCGATGTGGATCGCGAAAGAGCGCGTCGTTATCGATCGGCGCTGACCATAGACTGCGTCGGACAAAATCGAAGGATTCGAGCTGCCGATCAGTTCCTTGACGGGCTGCCACGCGTGCGACTAATCAGGGTCGCGTGGGGTTAGCCGGGAAAATGTCGGCCGCAGTCGCGCTCGCGGCAGGAGGGATTGCGCTCGCCGTGATCTCATCCGCGATAGCAGAGGCTTCCGGCGGTGCGCATACCGAGGCCGCTTCGATCATCTCGGACCGTTGCACGGTTTGCCATGGCGACAACGGCGACGGACAGGGGCCGTCGGCCGCGAGCATGAACCCGCGCCCGATCAACTTTCACGATCCCAAATGGCAAAAATCGGTGAGCGATCAGACGATCGCGAAGGCCATCGTGTACGGCGGATCTGCCGTAGGTGTGAGCGCCGCGATGCCGGCGAATCCGGATTTGGTTAATCAGCCCAACGTGGTGGCGGCGATCGTGAAGCAGATCCGCGCCTGGGGCAACTGACGCGAAATCTGCGAGGAAGCAGGGAGCATCACATATAGGGAGCATCACATATGAAGAGACGAGAATTCCTCAAGGTTGGCGCGCTGGTGGTGGTGGGAACCGCCGCCGCAGCGAGCGTCGCGGGAATCGCGAGCGCGGCGCAAGCCGGACCTCCGCTCACCACGCTGGAGCCGCATCAGGCGGAGACGCTGCTCAAGATGACGCACCGCATCTTCCCGCATAAGCAGCTCGGCGACGCTCCCTACTGGAACGTGGTGCGCGATCTCGATACCGCGGCGAAGGCCGATTCCGCGGTAGCAAAACTGATCGGCGAAGGCGTCGAGAAGCTCGATTCGATGGGGAAGCGGTTCATCGAGTTGACGGAAAAAAAGCAAACCGCAGCTCTGAAGCAGATCGAGAGCTCGGCGTTTTTTCAGAAGGTGCGGAGCGTCGAGTTGCAAAGCCTGTACAGCGATCCGTCGGTGTGGAAGGTGCTCGGCTACCAGGGCCCTGCCTACAAGTTCGGCGGCTATATACATCGCGGATTCGATGACCTCGCGTGGTTGCCGAATCCTCCCGAGTCGGCCAGCCCGAAACCGGCCTGAAGGAGGATTGGACGATGTCTCGATTCGCATCCGGCGATGACTCCGTGATCGTGATTGTCGGCTCTGGCGCGGGCGGCGGAACGCTCGCCAATGAGCTCTGCCAGAAGGGTATCAAGGTTGTACTGCTGGAGGCCGGGCAGCAGCAATCGCCCGCGACGTTCAAGAACGAAGAATGGTTCGCATTCAATCAGCTCGCGTGGCTGGACAAGCGGACTACGTCGGGGACGTGGCGGATTGCGAAAGATTTTCCAAATCTGCCCGCGTGGATCTGCAAGACAGTCGGTGGAACGACGGTGCATTGGGCGGGCGCGTCGCTGCGCCTTCAGGATCACGAATTCAAGGCAAAGTCGCAGTATTCCCCAATCAAGGGCACGAATCTTATCGATTGGCCGCTCACGCTCGCGGAACTCGAGCCTTACTACGCGAAGGCTGAGGACAAGATGGGCGTGACGCGCACCAACGATATTCCGGGACTGCCTGGCAACAACAATTTCAAGGTCATGTACAACGGCGCGACGCGCGTCGGCTACAAGACGGTTCACACTGGGCGGATGGCGATCAACAGCAGGCCGCGTGACGGCCGCTCGTCGTGCTGGCAGCTCGGGTTTTGTTTTCAGGGGTGCAAGTCGGGGGCCAAGTGGTCAACACTGTACACAGAGATTCCCGCCGCGGATAAAACCAGCAACCTCGATTTGCGCATCGAGTCCATGGCGCTGCAGGTCCAGCACGATCATCATGGCCGCGCTACCGGTGTTCTCTACGCGGACAAGGACGGCAAACATCATTTCCAAAAGGCGCGCGCTGTGTGCGTCGCCGCAAATTCGATCGAGACGCCGCGCCTCCTTCTCAACTCTCATTCGTCGAAATTTCCCAACGGGCTCGCAAATTCGTCCGGCCAAGTCGGACGCAATTACATGCGGCATACGACGGGCTCGGTCTTCGGAGTATTCAAGCAACCCGTGCACATGTATCGAGGCACGGTGATGGCCGGGATCGTTCAGGATGAGGCCATCTACGATCCCAAGCGCGGATTCGCCGGCGGCTTCGAGTTCGAGACGATCTCGCTCGGGCTGCCATTTGCGGCTGCTTTCCTGAATCCGGGTGCGTGGGGCGAAGATTATACGAATCTCCTCGACAACTATTCGAACATGGCCGGGATGTGGATCGTCGGCGAGGATATGCCGCAGGAGACCAACGCCGTCACGCTGCATCCGAACGAGAAAGACCGCTGGGGACTGCCAATCCCCAATGTTCATTACGACGATCACGAGAACGACCTCGCGATGCGCAAGTATGCCTACGAGCGGGGCAAGGCGCTTTACGAATCAGTCGGCGCG
>JASHQJ010000305.1 GCA_030037595.1 Candidatus Binataceae bacterium | reverse complement strand
TTGTGGACCGAAGTTTTAAGCATGGCGCGCCGCGTCATAAACGTCACTATAAGTTGCGCCTTCGCTTACCTGCTGACCATAGCAGTCTTGGTCGAAGGCGTACCGTCGGCAGAATTGCAGTCTGGAACGCTGGAACTCGACCCATCAAAGACACTGATTGAATTTCGCTTGCCGGGTACCTTTCACACTACGCATGGAACTTTCAAACTTGAACGAGGAACCATCATAGCTGACCCCGCTACTGGGAAAGCTGGAGGATCCATCGTCATCGACGCCAAGAGCGGCGACACAGGCATCGGCGCGCGCGACAAGGATATGCGAGAGAATGTTCTCGAGGCTCAACGTTATCCAGAGATAACTTTTGACCCTCAGCACTTTACCTTAGAACTGAGGAGCGGAGGTCAGTTTCAAGCGACGATGCAAGGGGTGCTGACACTCCACGGTGGGAGGCATGATGTCGCTCTCATGGCACAAGGTCAGCTCGTCGGAGAAAACCTGACTGCCACGGCACAGTTTTCAGTGCCCTATGTTGATTGGGGTCTGAAGGACCCGAGTGTTCTATTCTTAACAGTGACAAAGCAAGTCGACATCGACATCGCGACTTCGGGACATGTCGTCTGGAACCGAGAAGCGACCCGAAATTCCGAGAGGTAAGAAAGAGTTCGAGATAGAGGACGTCGGTCGGCAGAAGAAGAGCCGACGGTCGATATTTGTGTCCCGCATCTGACGATGGGCCGCGTTCAGTGAGTTACATCGCGCGGAGGTTATCGGTTCGCGCGGCCGGTCGCCAGCTTCCAGCCCGCACTCCGATCACGACCGCCTCCGTGCTCAGCGCTGCGCAAACTTTCCTCCAAAGCCTTTACGCCGAGAGGCGTTGCCGTCTTCGAACTCGTACGCAGTCAGCCACAATCTGAGCAAATGACGCTTCAGATCGGGATCGTCAAAGTCGTCATATTCTGTACGGCAATGAAGAATGGTTGAATTCTTAAGGAATTGGATGTCGCCGGGTTCAAATCCATGTCGAGACGAATCGCGGGAGCATTCGCGATCGATTCGATAAGTTCCATGAGCTGTTTCTGCGCGTCAGTGAGCCGCGGCACGTCGGGATGGCGCTGAGCGTCGCGCAAGTACCATCCCCGGTAGAGGAATCGAAGCCGATCGTTGATAATTCTTGCGATCGGCGCGACCCAATAGGGCTTTTCGCCCGCTCGATGTTCGCCGCCGGAATCCCAATACATCGGCTCGAATAGTAGTGGCACCAGCTCGGGCCTCTGGTTCAGGATTTCGTTGAAGACCATATGCGAGCTGGCGATTTGCGACAGGCCTCCGGACTTAGCGCGCCGCAGACAGAGCAGCCCGACTATGTCCGAGCCATCCGTATGGAAATCCTGACGCTTGGTCGTCTTGTAGAGCCGGACATTTAGATTGGTGGCGATCTCGGCAGTGTCGCGAACGTGGCCGAGAAGGTCTCCATCGCGGTTTTGCGGAACCTGATCGCCCATTAATCAGCCAATCGCCCAATATCCGAGTGCTGCGTCCTCCTTGGAATACTTCTCCGCGGGAAAGCCCCTCACTAAAACGAATCCGCGACCGTGGTTCAGATCGCGCATCCATTTTCTGATGGTCGGCGCGAGGGCCGACAACTGGAAATGGTCGGCAGTAAGCTCGCGCAGCGAAAGCCCGGATCGTTTGGCGATTCTGATAGCGCTCTCAATGTCTTCGATCTCATCTTCATTGAGCTGGTAGACCCACGAAAGGGTCGCTAACGAGTTCTGAACCTCTCCAAGCGGAGGGTCCGCTGATTGGCTTTGAAATATCCATTTTACGCTGCCTGCTATCACTTGACTTGCGCGACCTATGCTTTTATAAATATGAAACTATGAAGAAGTCAACAGTTATCGGCGCACTCGGCGCGATGGCCCAGGAAACTCGGCTCGACATCTTCCGGCTTCTGGTACAGAAGGGACCAGAAGGAATGCCAGCGGGAGAACTGGGCGCGCGGCTGGGGCAGCCCTCGCCAACGATGTCGTTTCACCTCAATCAGTTAAGATTTGCAGGCCTGGTGACTTCGCGACGCGAAAGCCGTTCGATCATCTACAGCGCAAATTTCAAAGCAATGAATGAATTGCTCGCCTATCTCACAGAGAACTGCTGCGGAGGCCGAACGGAATTGTGCGCCCCAGCCGCGACGGTAATGTCGGGATGCAAGCCACAGGAAACGGAAACGCTAACAACGAAGTCAAGCCGGAGGCTATCAAAATGAATCGATTCCATGTCCATGTACATGTCAAAGAACTCGATTCTTCCGTAAGGTTCTACTCGACGCTGTTTGGGCAAGAGCCCGCAGTTTTGAAAGCCGACTACGCAAAGTGGATGCTCGAAGATCCGCGTGTGAATTTCGCGATCACATCCGGCGCAACGAACTCAGCGATTGACCATATGGGTCTGCAGGTCGAGTCGAGTGACGAACTCGGAGCGATCGCGAACCGCCTCAGAAAAGCAGGCGAGTCGGTTCGAGAACAGATCAATGCGACGTGCTGCTACGCAAAAGGCGACAAGGGATGGGTGACTGACCCTAATGGGATCTCGTGGGAGACCTTCCACACCTTCGGCGAGAGCACCATATACGGTAGTGACGTACGGCCGAACGAACCGATGACGGAAGCTCAAGAAGCCACGTCTTGTTGCTCACCGGCTCTGTCGACGAAGTCGATGGCATGCTGCGGTGCGTCAAAGACCGAGTGAAGGGTACACCGAGGGGAGTAGATTACTCGACAGAGAGGTTCTTCTCCTCTTCTTCGTCGTGAATGATCAGCGGCTCCGTCTGGTGCGGCGCGAGCCCAAGCGTCGTTTTGCACGTGCCGGAAGAGGTCGCGGCTAGTTGGATTATCTTAAGTTGTTCTGCGGCGGACGAAACAAGACTGGAAGGTAAGGTTCCGTAGTTCAACGCACCGGCAAACGCTTGTCCGTCTTTCAGCACCCATGTTACGAATTTGCCGAGTGCTGCGGACCTTGCCGCCTCTGTCTCGTTCTTGAACAAGAGAATATAGCTGTACGAGCTGATGGGATAGGCACCCTGGCCCGGTGCATCGGTTATTGACTGCTTTAAATCCGTAGGCATCTGACCAATAAGAGAGGCCGAGGCCGCCGTCGCACTCTCCGCGCTAGCCTTAATCCACTGGCCAGCGCGGTTTTGGATCTGGGCAAATGGGAGCCCATTGCTGGTTGCGTACTGCAATTCCACGTAGCCGATTGCTCCGGTTTGGCTCTTGACCGCTTCCGTAACTCCTTCATTTCCTTCTGCGTGAAGTCCAATGGGCCATCTGACGAGCAGACCGCGTCCTGGACCACTTTCCCAGACGGATGAAACCTTCGACAAATAGTCAGTAAACGTGTATGTCGTACCGCTCCCGTCTTCACGATATGTAACGAAAATGTCCTGATCAGGCAGTTGAAGACCGGGATTAGCGCCTGCGATAGCCAGATCATTCCACTTTCGGATCTTGCCGAGAAAGATATCGGCAACAACGGTCCCCGTCAGTCTAAGGCTCGCTGTCGCCGGAACCTGAGGCAGATTGTAGACCACGACTACGGCACCGAGGGTCACAGGGAAATACAAAACTTCGCAAGATGGTTGATCAAGCTGCGTAAGGTTCAATGGCGCATCGCTTGCCGCGAAGTCCACGGAGTGCGATAAAAGCTTGTCAATTCCCTGAAGCGATCCAATCGATTGATAGGCAATGGGCGTTGAAGGCTCGACTGCCGAATAAGCCGCGCTCCATTTCTCTAGAATTGGTGCGATGAACGTCGAACCCGCCCCAGTTAGCGGCTGAGCTGCACTGCTTCCTACGCTAAGCACGACGAGCGCGATAGCGCTGGCAAAATATCCCAATCCGACTTTCGTCATACCCAACCTGCCTTTTTTTGGATCAACCATTTTTGGGGAGAATACTCGCGGAAGACCTGCCGGAATTATCCAAAACGGCCCGTGATGTAGTCTTCGGTTTCTTGTTTCGAAGGATTCTGAAAAATAACGGCTGTTTGATCGAATTCGATTAGCCGCCCCAGCAGCATATAGCCTGTATAATCCGACACCCGCGCGGCCTGATGCATGTTGTGGGTCACAATCACAATGGTACAAGTCTTTTCCAGCTCCATCAGAAGCTGCTCAATCTTTGCTGTGGAGATTGGATCGAGCGCTGAACAGGGCTCGTCCAGGAGAAGCACCTCGGGATTCACGGCGAGAGCACGCGCAATACAGAGCCGCTGTTGTTGCCCTCCTGAAAGCGAGTAAGCGGACTCTCGGAGCTTGTCCTTCACTTCGTCCCACAGTGAAGCTCGACGAAGGCTTGCTTCTACTGCTTCCTGAAGCTCCTTTCGATTTCTTTTGCCGCCTACTCGCAGACCATAAGCTATATTGTCGAAAATCGATTTCGGAAAAGGATTCGATTTCTGAAAGACCATGCCGATCCGGCGTCTGAGTGTTGAAACATCGATCGTGTGGATGTCGACTTTGTCGATGGTAATCTTGCCTTCGACCCGGCTGTCGCGACCGAGCTCGTGCATACGATTCAGCGCGCGAAGCAGCGTAGATTTGCCGCAGCCGGAAGGTCCGATCAAGGCAGTTATTCTATTCCTAGTTACCGGGAGATTTACGTCCTCGAGAGCTTGCTGCCGTCCGTAGTAGAAGCTGAATTCCGACACCTCCATTTTCGTTGAAGTCTCGACACCAGGTTTAATGCCGGCCTTGAAGAGCACCTTCGAGAAGGCAGCGACGCTTTCGGTGGCGCCAGCCATTACAGTTGACCTCTGAATCTCACGCTTCCGAGCAGCAGGAGCTTGGCGCAAACGTTGACAACCAGCACTGCCATCACGAGAACGAAACCGGCAGCCCAGGCCTGCTGATGCCAATCCTGATAGGGGCCAATCGCGTAAGTAAAGATCATAACTGGAAGAGACGCTGTCGGTTGATTCCAGCCTTCGCTCCAGAATCGATTGTTGAACGCAGTGAAGAGCAGCGGTGCAGTTTCCCCGGCCACTCTCGCCAAGTCCAGCATGGTGCCAGTGACGATGCCTTTCATTGCCGCCGGCACGACGATCGTGAAGACTCCATATGATTTGCTCGCGCCCACGGCTGCAGCGGCTTCGCGTAGGCTATGCGGTACAGCTCTCAGAAATTCTTCCGTGCTCCTGACAGCGATCGGTATCATCATGACACCGAGCGCCAGTCCGCCCGCGAGCGTGGAAAAATGATGTTGGGGCATTACCACGATTGCGTATGCGAAAATGCCCATTACAATCGAAGGGACGCCGTTGAGAAGATCGGTCGTATAGCGTACGACGCTAGAAAACGTGGTACCTCCAAACTCTGCAAGGTATACGCCGGCTAAAAAGCCGACTGGTACACCGAACGTCGTCGCGAGCAATAGTAATTTCCCCGTGCCTACGATAGCATTTGCCATCCCGCCGCCCAGCTCTCCGACGGGCGTTGGAAGTTTGGTGAAGAAGTCCCGGTTCAAGCTGCTGGCTCCATTCCAAAGCAAGTAGCTCAAGATGAACAGGAGAATTCCTACGGAGCAGACCGCGCAAAGTCCGGTGAAATCGAACATCAGCTTATTTATTAGTTTCCTGCGCTCCATCTGAGTTCAATCGTTAGCCACGGGTGCTGCAACTCTCCAGACGAGCACCCTTGCTATGCCGTTTATAACGAAGGTCAATCCGAAGAGGACGAGACCCAATTCTACGAGCGAGCTTACGTACATTGGACTTGTCGCTTCCGTAAACTCGTTCGCAATTACAGCCGCAATTGAATACCCAGGAGCCAGCAGGGACGCTCTAATCTGAGGACTGTTGCCTACCACCATAGTGACGGCCATCGTTTCGCCGAGCGCTCGAGCCAAGGCCAGGAAAATCGATCCGACGATTGCCTTGCTCGCATAGGGCACCACCACATGCCAGGTCGTCTCCCAGTCCGTCGCTCCTACCGACGCTGAGCCTTCACGCTGCGACCTCGGTACCGCAAGGAGAGCCTCACGCGAGATTGAGATGATGAAGGGAACGATCATGATCGACAGCACTACACCGGCAGTAAAAATGCTGACGCCGTAGAAAGGCCCCTGAAATAATGGGAGAAATCCCAGAACTCGCTTTAAAATGGGGACCACGCTTTTTAATAGTGAAGTGAGGACAAAGATTCCGACCAGACCAAAAATGACACTAGGTACCGCGGCCAGAAGTTCGATCATGAAAGTCAAGGCATCAGAGATTCCTGGAGACGCAAGTTCAGCGAGGAAAATCGCTGCGCCTACTCCCATTGGCACTGCAATGGCCAATGCAAGAAGCGACGTGACAACCGTCCCATAGATGTAGGGAAGGGCGCCATAAATCTCCTGGACAGGATCCCAAGTCTGTCCGATTAGAAACTCCCAACCGAATCGATATCTCGAGAGTTCAGAATCTGACCACAGCGTGCGAGCCAACAGAAACGTTATCAGTAAAATACTGATCGCAGCGCCGAGCGTTCCCAAGTAGGCGGGCATGTCTCTGGACTCGATGCGCGAGAACCAATGCCGCCGTGTCCGGATCAGCGACGCTCCGCCGAGAGCTACGTGAGTCGGCTGTGAATCCATTCAATTCGCCGACTTACCGTTGTTGGCCGTTCCGTGCAGCGAGTTGCACCGCTATTGCATTTGCACTTTCGCGTGTCGCGCGGCCATGACTGGACGATTTTATTTTTGAGATCGCATCTTCTTCTCTGGCGACGATCGGAGCGGGAAGCGGCGCGTAATTCAGTGGTTGCAGGAATTCCTGACCTTTGGTGAGACTCCACCGAATGAAGGACACGATCGCTTCGCGTTTTGCAGCATCCGTGATGACTGACGGGACCAACATCCAGGTAAAACTTGATATGGGATAGGCATCGGATCCTGGAGCATTGGTAATAGAAACGCGGAAATCATCTGACATTGCGTCGGCGGATCCCGCGGCCGCAGCCGTCACGCTCGCGAAGTCTGCCTTGACGAATTTGCCTGAGCTGTTCCGGACGCTTCCATAGGACAAGTTATTCCGAACTGCGTATGTCAGTTCAGTGTATCCGATCGAGTAGGGAGTCTTTTGCACTACGGCTGCCACGCCCTTGTTGCCCATCCCCGCTAAACCAACTGGCCAGTTAACGGAGATGCCTCTACCAACTCGATCACGCCACTCCATGCTCACCTTCGACAGATAATCCGTCCAAACATACGTAGTTCCACTTCCATCCTGCCGATGCACAACTACTATGTCTTTATCGGGCAGCGAGACATCGGGATTAGCTTTGGCTATCGCCGGATCGTTCCATCTTGTGATTG
>JASHQJ010000304.1 GCA_030037595.1 Candidatus Binataceae bacterium | reverse complement strand
GGCTTGGGCCACGGTTCGAGGACCTCGATCAATTCGAGCGCTCCAATGAACCAGACGCCCCCTAGAGGCCATAGCTGAAGCCATCCCGGGAGACGAAGCAGCTTGCCGAGATTGAATGCAACCGAGTCGCTCGTAATCAGCGGACCTCCGTAGAATGTATCGCGATTCATCGCGAAGTCGCCTCGCAGGTAGAGCTGTGCTGCGAAGTCACGGAGAGGATTGTCGTACTCGTATGGAAAATGAGGATTCGTCGCAGTCGCCATAAGCATCAGCCAGGCCGACAGCGCTCCGAGCGCGCCGATCAGCACGTCGCACGCGGCCGGCAAAAAGAGAATCGGCAATACGACAAACGGCGTGATCGCCACGATCTGCCGCGGCCCGGTTGCCGTACCTCCGCCCCACGAGACGATCGACTCGCCGTATGACGCATTGAACAGGATCATCCCGACGACGACCACAGCTGTGACGGCTAGTTCCTTGCGCCACTGGTGACGGCGCGCGAAGCAGGCGCCTCCGGGAATCGCGAGCAGCAAGACGGGGTTACAGAAAAAGAGTCCGCGCTGCGGATCAATCAGTATGTTCCACAGGATATCCAGTTTCGGATAAGTCAGTCCGACGAAACCTACAGCCTGCTCGGGGAACTGAGTATTGCCCGGCATCTTGTAAGCTTCGTAGCTGAAGAATAGCGGATGACCAAACGCGCCCCAGTTGTAACCGAACAGGATGATCGCCGTGAGCGCGGCGCCCAAAGAAAACGCTGCCAAATCGGCGAAACGCGGCAACCGGTAGATGGCATAGATACCGATCACAGCGGCAATGAGTATTGCCGGATAGTCATTGAGTACGGCCCAGCCGGCAAGAAACCCAGCTACAAGTGGCCGCCACCATCGGGCTCCCGCCGGCGTCGTGGCGACGATGTAAAATGAAATAAACGCGCACGCGCCGGCGATCGGCTCGCCGGTTAACTCAGTCGCGTAGGGAAAAGCGATCGTCGCGATACCAAGTAGAATAGCCACTCCGGCGCTGCGGCCTTCCGAGACGCCAAGGAAGCGCCCAAATCTGTACATCACGACGCAGGCTGCCGCAGTGAGCAATCCGACCGTAAATAGAGTTGTCAAATAGGTAGTGAATGCCCAGTATGCCGCTTCGCTTCGCCAGAGCATCGGTAGCAGCGCGTTGGAGATCAATGTCCACGGAATCAATGCCGTGAATGATCCGCCGGGTGCCTTCACTGAGTAGTAATGACCGCCCAGACTTATTATGTCGGCGGTGTTGTAGCCACAGAATCCGTCGATCCAGAACGCGTGCTTTTCCAGCATCGCACGGATCAAATCAAAGCGGTCGGCGACGCTCTGGTCCGAGCCCTGGTAGAAGTAGGCGTACGAGATGAATGGAACCAGGAAGACGGCGCTCTCGAGCCGGCGCCGGCGCTGGTCGGGAGCGATCATTTTACCCGGCGCTTTCCGGCAGGGCGCGTTTCGCGAACCGCGGCCACCGGCGCTGGCGGCGGCTCGCTCCCATACATCCACCAGCCGAAAACCACCATCGCAATCAGCAACGCAAAGACGATCGGCGTGGTCCAGAGCCTTCCAATCGGCGCCGGAATCTCAGCTTTCTGGATCGCGTCCCAATCGAACATAGGGTTCGCGTCCTTCGGGAGCGCCGCAATCTTCTCGAGCCGCGCGTCGCGAAAGAATGCCCGGCCTGCGTTGAGACTCCCGTAACCGCCCACTCGCAGAGCGACATCCACGTCGGCGCCATGCTTGCCGATATGAAAATAGAATCCGACCTGGCGCCAGCCAGAGGTCCCTTTCACATCGGGCGACATCATGCCGTCCGTCATGATCGAGATTGTCGCGCCGTCATTGATGTTGTCGACGTTCTCGGTTCGGACCTCCACGCTCGCGTGATAAAAACCCTCTTCTAGCGAAAGGGGCTGTTCCCAGCGCGCATCATTGGGCTTCAGATTCTCGACCTCGAGTTCGTTCGGCTCGCCCGCGCGATGAACCCAGTGATGCTGAAAGGCGTCGGGGCTGTTGATCCAGGCCTCGGTCCGCCATTCGTCAGGTTGATCGACGGAACCCTTGGCGAAGTCGCCGTTGACGAGCAAGTTGGGCATCGGCGATGGCGACGGATCGGCCAGCGTCCGCGCCGGCGCCGAGACAATCAATAAGAACAAACCGATGACGACGACGCGTGGACGCATGACGATTTGCTATATCCAGTTGCGGAGTCCGGTGCCCGATAACCACATCCGCGCGTAATAACCAGAACGCTCGATCTTCATCCCGGTCCAGATTGGATAGTAATAGACAAAGAGTATCAATGCGCCGGCTACGAACAGCCCGCAGACATACTTGCCCGCATAGTCAGTCTCGACCAGTACGTATATATAGCCAATAGCTACTGCGATCACGGCAAAGGTCCCGACTGCGAAACCGAGTCCCAGCATGAGAGCCGGCGCGATCGTCAAAAGCAAGGCAGCATGCTCCCACGGCTCGCTGCCCCCTTCCCAGCATCCTGCCAGCACGACCGCAAGAGCGACATATCCCAAGTAGACGGAAGCCATGTAGTGATAGAGAAAGAGGGTGCGTCCGATCGGGATCCAGATCGCCAGGTAAGCAGCGTAGCCTATGACCACGAACCACTTGGACATCGTGGGCAGTTCGATGGCGCGCACCAGCAGGATGGTAATCGCGGTTAGGGCGCCCCACCAAAGAAGAGGATTTCCGCCGCCCCAAATCGTGGCGACCAGGCCGGTCTGCGGAAAATTCTGCCAATAGGCAATCGGCCGCAGCATCAACGGCCAGCTCCACCATGGCGATGCGTACGGATGCGTCGCCGACGCGACGCTGTTCTCGTACCATCGAACCTCGTTGTAATACTTAAAAAGATCTTCGATACCGCGCCACCATCCAAGTAGGTAATGAGGCAAAAAGCATCCGACGTAGAAAATCGCGGCAACGCCGCCGACGATCGCGAGCGCGCCGATCGTACGATTCAAGCGGAGATTCTTGCGCGCGGCCATCTGGACTGTGCTCTCGCGTGGTAGCGCGGGATATTCACGCACGACGGTGTACACGACAAAACCAGTGACCAACAGGAAGGTTACCGCGGGAACATACAACTTCGAGCCGAGGCAGAGCCCGAGCGCTACTCCGATCGCCAGCAGCAGGAGCCGTTTCTGCCGCATCCCGATCGTTCGCGCGTACCGGAAGAATAGCCAGTACGCTGCGGCAGCGCAGGTCAAATAGACGATATCGATCACACCGACCCGCGAGTCGACCAGGAACATCCCATCCCACATCACGAAAAGCGCCGCGAACGTCCCAGCAAGACGCGAGCGCGTAAGCTCGCGGCCAAGCAGATAAGTGATGCCGACGAGCGCCGTACCGATCACGGCGTTACCGACGCGCCAACTCCAAGGATGGTCGCCGAACAAGTAGATTCCCGCCGCGATAACGAGCTTGGCGAGCGGCGGATGCGGATCGAGGAACGGCTCGCCGCGGAGGTAATGGCGCGCTTGCGCGACGAAGTGGACTTCATCGAAAACGATTTCCGGCGGACGCGCGAGATGCCAGAAGCGGGTGAAGGCTGCCGCCGCCACGAGCGCTACCAGAGCCACCGTGTCGGGACGAATCCATTTGAGTGGCGGCGTCTCAGGTTCCTCTTTACCTTTTCCAGCTTCTTGCGCTCGCTTACTCGCCGACGCTTCGGTGAAGCGGTTGAGCGCCCGCATCACTATCCCCTCGTTCTCGGCGGGACGGTCAAGGCACGCGCCGCCGTAGTAAGCGGCGACCGCGAGCGCCACCACGTTGAGCCCCGATGCGACCATCGCCAACGGATCCCGGCCGTCCATGAACACTACCGTTCGGAGCGTGTGTAGAACGTAGGCGAGATTGAAGCACGCGGTGACCGTCAGGATGCCGAACACCAGCATCATCTCAGCCGACTCGAGCGCGAGCGGCACCGCCAGCGCCGCGGCGGGATAGATGTACCGCTCATGCATGCGAGGCGCGACCATGAAGAAGCCGAAGATCGTGATGAACGCGGCGAACATGAGCCGCCGCGCGCTGCGCCCGCGCCACACTATCCAGCCAACGAATGCGTACAGCGGAACGAGCATACTCAGTCCGAGCGAGAAGTAAGTAATCGGACCGAGCGGTTCGAGATCGTTGTTGCGCAACCCGCCAATCAACGCCATCAAGTTAAACGCGTTGACGGAGGTTTCGTGATAGTAAGCGCCGGTCGAAACGTAGAGTTGGATTATCCAGTTCCACCGGTGCCCCATTTGAAACGGGCTGATGCCGATAAAGAATGCACCGAGGAAGGCCGCGGCCGACGAAACCCAAGTCGTAAAGCCGGTCTCGAGCATCGTCCACAGCGCGAGCATCGGCAAGATCATCACACCCTGCGGCTTCACCAGCAGTGAGATAGCCGCGAGCGCCCATCCGATCTCGAACTGCCGCGCGAGGATCGCGATCAGCGTTAGCATCGTGGTGAGCGTGAGCACCGAGTCGCTCTGCCCCCAGACGATCGTGTCGTAGAGCAGCGCGGGGTTGAGAGCAATCATCAGCAGCGCGGCCATCGCCGCGCGAGCGTTCTCGCCCCGCCGCACGAACGCATACATCACCAGCGCGAGCGCGAAGTCCGCGAGCAGCGGCGGACACTCAACGATCACGCGCAGGTACTCGCCACCGAAATCGAAGGCGCGTGCAATAAGCCCGACGACCCAGAGCGCGTAGAGGTAGCCGGGCGGGTAATCGAGAAAGTAACCGGCCTGATACGTCTGCGCGGGGCCGTGATCGGCGATCTGCAACGCCCACGCCTCGTAGGTGCCGACATCGATGCCGAATCCCGGAAGGATCGGCAGGAGCGCCAGCTTGACCAGCCCGATCAGAACGAGCAGTGCAACGACGGTACGAAACTCAGCATCGCGCCAGAGCGGCGCAATCAGGTCGGCGAACGCGTAGCAGACGACCATGAACAGGATAACGCCAGCGACGAGGCCCGCCAGGTTGCCGGTAGGCGCGGCAGGAAGAGGCGCCGCGGCAATGGCGATCGCGCCGCAGGCGGCAGCGAGCCACATCCTCCGGTGACCCGGCCCGGGCGCCTTCTCTGTCAGGAAGTTCAACTCGGAATTCTATCCCCCAGTCCGCACGCTCCGCGCGCCGCTAAAGATAGCGATTCCGAAGCCCGCGATGAACAACCGGCCCGCTTTTCACCGCTCGCGAGTAAGGCCTATGATGCCCGCGACCACCTGCGACGGAGGCCGCATCGATGCGATTGATTCACACGCATTACGAGCCAGCGGGCGCCGGGCCATATCCGACCATCATTGCGATGCACGGATTCGGCGCAAACGCGCTCGATTTGCTGGGGCTCGCGCCGTATATCGCAGAGGGCCGCTTCATGGTGATCTGCCCGCAGGCGCCGCTCGAGGTACCGATCGGGCCGACGCAGGGCTACGCCTGGTTTCCGATCCGGATGGGCTCGCCGCCCGACCGCCAGGCGATCGATCAGGCGGGCGCCGCCGCCGAGGAGTTTATCGACCGGGCGCTAGCACGCTATCCGATCGACCAGCGCAAGCTGGTGCTGCTCGGATTCAGCCAGGGCGGGATGATGGCGTATCGCGCCGCGGTCCGGAATCCGTCGCGCTATGCCGCGCTCGTCGCGCTCTCGACCTGGTTCCCGCCGGAACTGAAGGACGAGGTCGCCGATCCACCCGCGCTCGAGGCGCTGCCCACAATGGTCCAGCATGGGCGCGGCGACGACATGATCGAAATCGCCCGCGGCCGTGCGTCGGTCGAGACGCTGCGCTCGCTGCGCATTCCGGTGACGTTTCGCGAATACGACTGCGGCCACGAGATCACCGCCGACGGCCTGCAGGATCTCTCGCAGTTCCTGACCGAGAAGGTGCTATCGCCTATAATCTCCTTGTGAAAGCGGGAGAGCAGTTCGAACGATTGCTCGCGATCGTGCGCGAGCTTCGCATCAAGTGCCCGTGGGACCGGGAGCAGAAGCTCGCCGACACGACCCGCCATCTGATCGAGGAGGCCTACGAGACCGCCGACGCAATCGGCAGCGGCGACCACGGCGAGAGCGCCGAGGAGCTCGGCGATCTGATCGTGCAGAGTCTCTTCGTCGCGGTGATTCTCGGCGAAGAAAGCGAAC
>JASHQJ010000303.1 GCA_030037595.1 Candidatus Binataceae bacterium | reverse complement strand
GCTCGATTTCTATTTCGTGGAGTTTTTCGTCGGCCATCGTGCTTCACTCCTCGGCGCGCGGACGAATCCTTGCTGCGCCTTCGCGCGATTAATCGCAGACGGAATTTGCTCACCATCGCGCCGATTCTTCAAGCGCGCGCGCCATTTGGTTTCGAGCTGAGCGGCGCGCTAGATTCGCGCTCGTGCCCAAACAGCGCGTTGGCGATATCGACATCTATTACGAAGTTCACGGCGACAGCCCGGTGACGCTCGTTATGATTCGCGGCCTCGGCTCGAACCTGACCGCATGGTACGAGCAGACGCCGGAGTTCGCGCGTCACTTTCGCACCATCGTCTTCGACAATCGCGGCGCAGGCCGCACCGAAAAACCCGACGCGCCCTACTCGATCGCGCAGATGGCCGCGGACACCGCGGGTCTCATGGACGCACTCGGCATCCGGCGCGCGGCGCTGCTCGGCATCTCGATGGGTGGGATGATCGCGCAGGAGTTTGTTCTCAATTATCCGGAGCGCCTGAATTGCCTCATCCTCGGATGCACTCACTTCGGTGGAACCAGCGTCGTGCAGGCCGACCCTGCGATCGTGTCCGCCGTGGTCGCGGGCGTGAACGCGACACCCGAGCAACAGAAACTTCAACGTAAGGCCGTGTTCGCCGACGATACGATCGAGCATCGCCCCGATATCCTCACGAAGCACGACGAGGTGCGCGCGCAATTCCCGATCCCGATCGCGTCGTACATACGCCAGGTGCAGGCGATTCAGAACTTCGATGCGAGCGCGCGTCTCGATTCAATCAAGCTACCCACGATGGTAATCGCGGGCCGCGACGATCGCCTCGTCCCGGTCGAGAACTCAAGGCTCATCGCGGCCCGCATCGCGGGCGCGAAGCTGGTCGAGCTCGCCGGAGGTCATCTCTTCTTCGTCGAGCATCCCACCGAGTTCAACCGCGCCGTAGTCGATTTCGTCAGCTCGCATTCGTAGCGGCCTCGCGCGCTGAGCCGATTAACCGTTCGAAGGGCGCGTCCATCGAGTGCCTGACGATCCGATCTCCGTTCTCGGCGGTGAAACTGATTCGCTTGACGAATCCCTTTTGCTCGAGAAATGAAGCCAGGCCTTTGTCGGCCTCATATTCCTGGACCCATGCGCGCCGCGCGCCGCGATCGACCATGTACTTGCCGAGAAGCCCGAGAAGTCTCGTTCCGAGCGTCTTGCGCGCGGAAGGTTCGACCACAACAAAAAGACGATATTCGCCTTCAGAGTTCGGCTTGTTTCGCATCCACGCGGGCGGATGCTCAGCGGCAGCGTATCCGATGATCTGATCGCCCGACGTGGCGACGAATTGCTGTTGCGAGCCGCCCGCCTCGAGAAATGATTTGCGGTTGTCGAGCCATTGCTGGTTGCGATTGTCGAGCCATTCTTTTAGGCCAGGCGCGACTTTCATTTCCTTGAGCGACGCTTCGGCGAGATTCCGGAGCGCAGCCCACTCCTTATCCCGCAACTCAAGGGCGCCGGAAGACTCGGCGCGATGCCTCCGCGAACGATCCCGCACGTGAGCCGGCCTGAGCACGGTCTTGGCGGCCGCTATCAGCTCGGCCCAGTTGCGATGGCCATACTCGTGCGCCAGCGCGCGCTGCGCGGCGACGAGATTCAGGCCGCTCTGTTGGGCGAATCGTTTCGCCTCTTTGCGGAGATACTCCTCGGACGCCTTGGTCGGGAGCGATCGTGATGGAACTTGACGCGTAGGCATAACCCTTCCTTTTCGCCCGGTGTCCGCTAACGGGCAGAAGAGTTATACGAGAGAAAATTCGTGGTGGGCTTGGCCCTTTCTGCGGACGGATGCCGCCGATCCGGCAACTGAAACGTTAACAGAGGGCGATCCGCCTGACAACCTGTTGAGGCGCGGCGGAGGGTCAGTTTGGCGGGGCCTGCATTCGCCGTTGAATTTCGTCAGCGTATTTTTGCAATCGCCGCTGCTTCGCCATTCTGTAGCCACGCCGCGCTGGATACAACGCGAGGGACCCAGCGGTCGACGGGATGTAGTAGAAGGGCCACCTTTGACAAAAAGGAATGAGAATCAGGCCGAAAAGAAATAGACCGGCTGCCAACAAGTGCCAATTCGCGACTTGCAGGGCGAATGATTGCGGCTTGACGACGCTTCCTTCTGGCTAGATTAGTCCACGATGTTCCAAAGGGAATCGATTTTCGAACTCAAACATTACCCAGCCCGGCATGCGCAACTGGACTAGGACGCCTTGCAGGTCTGGATTCTGAGGTCATCGTCTAGACCGCGCCGATGGACCGCAATCGCGGCGGCGCGTAGAACTATCCTATGCCGCTTTCCTCGGCGATCGCAGGGGCCGCGTCCAAACCGCTCGTCACCGAAATCGATTCGCGCTGGACGATGGCCTATGCTGCGGCGCTCGGCGATTCGCTGCCCGCATATTTCGATACGACGCGCGAGTCGCCCGTCATCGCGCATCCGATGTTCCCGGTATGCTTCGAATGGCCGCTGGTCGTCGGGATGCGAAGCGAATTCGGCGCGACGGGACTTACCACGGCCGAGGCAATCCGCGGTGTGCATGCGACGCACGACCTGGTTATCCACCGGCCGATTCGCGCCGGCGAGAGCGTCAGCACGCGGCTCACGATCGCGGGCGTCGAGCACCGCAAGCCCGGAGCATACCTGGTATCGCGGCTCGACACGGTTGACGATGGCGGCACTCCTATCTGCACGACCTGGTACGGCTCGCTTTATCGTGGCGTCGCGGTTGAAGGCGCAGACCATCCCGCGAAAACCGTCGCGCTGCCGGCGCCGCCGATCGTCGAAGAAGGCGAACCGCTCGACGAGGCCGAGATCGACGTGCCAGCCGGGATGGCGCACGTCTATACCGAATGCGCGCGCATCTTTAATCCGATTCATACCGACGCCGCCGTGGCGCGCGCTGCCGGCCTGCCCTCGATTATCCTGCACGGCACCGCGACGCTCGCGATCGCGGTCTCGCGAGTCGTCGAGGTCGAGGCGAAAAAGGATCCGGCGCGAGTCGCGCGAATTGCGGCGCGCTTCGGTGCGATGGTTACAATGCCCTCGATTCTCACCGTGCGTATCCTCGCTCGCGAGGCGGCGGCCGACGGTACTCAGGTTTTTTTTGAGGCGCTCAACAGCGAAGGCAGGCTCGCGATTCGCGACGGCCTGGTGAGTCTCCGCAACTAGGAACGATTCGATCGTGAAGGTCAAAGCCGCGCTAGCAGACAAGGCGGGTGAACCACTCGAGGTCACGACGGTTGATCTCGACGGCCCCAAGGCGGGCGAGGCACTGGTCGAAATCAAGGCGACTGGAGTCTGCCACACCGACGCGTTCACACTTTCGGGCGCCGATCCAGAGGGCCTCTTCCCTTGCATCATGGGGCACGAGGGCGCGGGTATCGTCGCCGACGTCGGCCCGGGCGTGACGACGCTGAAGCGTGGCGACCACGTGATCCCGCTCTACATCCCCGAGTGCCGCAACTGCCCCGCGTGCCTCTCGGGCAAGACCAATCTCTGCACCTCGATTCGCGAGACCCAGGGCCGCGGCGTGATGCCCGACGGCACCAGCCGATTCTCGCGCACGGGCAAGATGATTCATCACTACATGGGCACCTCGACGTTCTCGAACTTCACCGTCGTGCCCGAGATCGCGCTCGCCAGGGTCCGCGACGACGCGCCCTTCGACAAGATTTGTTACATCGGATGCGGCGTCACGACCGGAATCGGCGCCGTCCTCAACACGGCGAAGGTGCAAGCCGGCGATCGCGTCGTCGTGTTCGGCCTCGGCGGTATAGGCCTCAACGTGATCCAGGGCGCGAGGCTCGCCGGCGCCGGGATGATCGTCGGCGTCGATATCAATCCCGCGCGCAAATCGATCGCCGAGAAATTCGGCATGACGCACTTCGTCAACCCGCAGGAAGTCGCGGGCGATTTGGTGCCATACCTCGTGAACCTCACCAAGGGCGGCGCCGATTTCTCCTTCGAGTGCGTCGGCAATGTGCAGCTGATGCGCCAGGCGCTCGAGTGCTGCCAGCGCGGATGGGGCACGTCGGTGATCATCGGCGTCGCCGGAGCGGGCCAGGAGATCTCGACGCGTCCGTTTCAGCTCGTCACCGGGCGCACCTGGAAGGGAACCGCGTTCGGCGGCGCGAAGAGCCGCCGCGACGTACCGAAAATCGTTGACTGGTACATGGAGGGGCGAATCAATATCGACGACCTGATCACGCACACGATGCCGCTCGCGCAAATCAACGAGGCGTTCGACCTGATGCACGCCGGCAAATCGATCCGGAGCGTCGTCACCTTCGACTGATGATTTTTTCTGCGCGAACATTTGCGATCGCGGTCGTCGCGCTATGCGTCGGCGGATGCGCGCTCAATCAGCAGCCGACGCCCCAACAAAGGTTCGCCAAGGCGCTCGCGACCGGCAACTCCGCGGAGGCCGCCGACATCTGGCGCCACATGACGCCCGATCAAAAGGAGGCGTTCGCCCTCAGCAACGGCATGAAGCCCGACCCCGCCGACAGCGAAGCCGCGCGCAAGCAAGCCGCGCAAACAGCGCAACCCCCTCAGGGCGAACTAAACGGCGACGACGAAGGCAGGTCAGGCAAGACGCTGACGGACTTTTTCAACGCCGACAATGACAACGGCAGCGCGGCTAATGGCAACGGCGCCGGCACCGGCGGCAAAACCAGCTTGTTCGACGACAACGGCAAGAGCGGCCGCACGCTCGAAGATTTCATCCCGTACATGAAAGACCGCCGCGAGCAGGATCAGCAGTCGCAGCAGGCGCCCGAGCCCTCCGAGCCGCCGCCGCCCGAGCTCTACAGCAACTGAAGAACCTCCTGATGGAATTCGCGCTCAACCCCGATCAAAAACTTCTGCAGGAGACGCTGCGCGACTTTGCAATGCGCGAGCTTTTGCCTGCCTACGCCGAGCGCGACAGCGATTCGGATCTGCCGCCCGAGCTCATCCGCAAGCTCGGCGCTCTCGGATTGCTCGCGCCGATGGTCCCACCGGAGCACGGCGGCTCCGGCCTCGATTATGTGTCGCTTGGAATTGCGCACGAGGAATTGTCGCGCGGCGATTTCAATGTATCGTACGTATTGCTGCTGAGCGCGCTGGTCGGCGCGATCATGGCGCGCAACGCCGACGAGCGTCAGCGCGCGGAAATCCTGCCCGCGATCTGCCGTGGCGAAACCGTTCCTGCCCTCGGTCTCACCGAGCCAGGCGGCGGTTCCGATGCGGCCCACGTCAAGCTCGCGGCGCGGCGCGACGGCGACTCGTACGTGCTGAATGGCGAGAAGACGTCGATATCATTCGCCGCGAGCGCGAATACTGTCCTCGTGATGGCGCGCACCGGCACGCTCGAGCAGGGCGCGCGCGGGGTCAGCGCGTTCTACGCCGATCTCGCGTCGCCCGGCGTGAGCCGGACGCGCTTTCGCGATCTTGGCTCGCGCGCGATCGGCCGCGGTCAGATTTTCTTCGACTCGGTGCGCGTGCCCGCATCGATGCGTATCGGCGCGGAAGGCGCGGGCTTCGTGCAGGTGATGCAGGGCTTCGACTTCAGCCGCGCGCTGATCGGACTGATGTGCATCGGCGCCGCCGAGCAGAGCGTCGAGGAAACCTGCCGCTATGTCGCCGAGCGTGAGGCGTTCGGCGCAAGCCTCGCGCGCTTCGAGGGCGTTTCGTTTCCACTCGCCGAGGCTGCGGTGCGTCTTCGCGCGGCGCGCCTCCTTTGCTACGAGGCGCTCTGGCTCAAGGATCGCGGCGAGCCGCACGGATGGATTTCGGCCGGCGCCAAGTGGCTCGCGCCGGAGCTCTCCGCGCAGGTGTTGCATCAATGCCTGCTGCTGCACGGCCATCTCGGCTTCAGCCTCGATTTGCCGCATCAGCAGCGCATGCGCGACGTGATCGGCCTCGAAATTGGCGACGGCACCGCGCAGATCATGAAGACGCTCGTTGCGCGCGAGATTATCGGCAAGAGCGCGCGGCCTTACTGAGCGCGCGCGAATCCTACGGAGCCTGACGATGGCGCGAAGCCGATTTCCGATCGCATGGAACGCGAGCTGGATTTGGGCCGCGCCGATTCCGACCGCGCGCGCTGGACTCGCCCCTGCGGGAATCCCGCGCCGCGAAACCTGGAATCGATTCTGCTATCTCCGCCGCGCTTTCGATCTCGAATCCATTCCTAACGAAGTCTCCGCGCGCGTCACCGCCGACTCGCGCTTCATCCTCTACGTCAACGGCGTCGAAATTGCGCGCGGACCCGCGCGCTCGATTCCGGCGCGCCTGGCGTGGAGCGAAACCGATCTCGCGCCGCATCTGCGGCGCGGCCGCAACGTGATCGCCGCCCTCGTGCGATTTTACGGCGCGCCGACTCCGTGGTGGCTGCCCGCCGCGCCCAGCTATCAGCTCGGCCTCGGCTCGTTCGCGTTCGAGGCGCCCGCGATCGGCATCGCGAGCGATGCCTCCTGGAGAGGACGTGCGGCGCCTTTCAAGCAGGACGTCGGGATGCGCGCGAATCTGCCGGTGCCACCGGTCGAAATACTCGACGGCGCGAACGTTGCCCGCAATTGGAACACTGCCGAGTTCGAAGACAACCGATGGGAACCGGCTGCCGTACTCTCCGCCGGAACCTTCGCGCAAAATCGAACTCGCATCCCGGTCGAGCCGTTCACCGCGCCGGAGTTCGATGACATCGCGCCGCTCACCGCAATTCCGGTCACGGTCCGCGAAATCGACCGGCGCATCGTCGCGCCGCTCGCCGCTGACGATCCACGCGATGCATATCCTTCGAGCGATTCTTCCGCCGAACGCGGCGACACCGCGATCACCTTCGACGCCTCCGGCATCACGCTGGCGACGCCATGGATCGAAGCGAGCGGTCCACCTGGCGCGATCGTCGATATTTACTGCGGCGAGGATTTACGCGCCGACGGCCTTGCCGAGATGCATCCGCGCGACTACGCGATGCGTTATCTCGCGGGCGGTGCGGATCGCGAGCGCGTCGACGCCTTCGAGGCCGTCGGCTTTCGCTATCTGACCGTGGTCGCGCGCGGCGGTGCCCGCGTGGACGCTTTGGGAGCCATCGAGCGCCGCTATCCACGAAGCGGCGACGCGCATTTCGAATGCGACGATCCCGCGCTCAACAAGATCTGGCGCGTTGGCGCGCGCACGCTCGAACTCTGCTCGAGCGACGCATTCTTCGACTGCCCCGGCCGCGAGCAGCGCGCGTGGCTCGGCGATTCTTATATTCACGCGCTGCTCACCTACACCACCAACACCGACTGGCGGCTCGTGCGGCGTCATCTTCGGATCTGCGCCGATTCGCGCCGCGGCGACGGCTTGCTTGCGATGGTCGCGGCCGGTGACGCGACCGTCGTAGCGACGACGATTCCCGACTACTCGCTGCACTGGGTGCGCGCGCTCGCGCGCTACTACGAATACTCGGGCGACGTGGCAACCGTTCGCGAACTGCGGCCTACCGCAGTCGAAGTCCTGGATGCGTTCGAGCGCTATCGCGCACCCGATGGCCTGATTCGCCGAATGCCCGGCTGGATGTTTATCGACTGGGCGATGGTCGATAAGAGCGACGCGACCGCGGCGATCGACGCGCTATATGCCGCCGCGCTCGACGACTTTGCGACGCTCTCAAGAGCCGTGGGCGACTCCGCGCGGGCCACCGAAGCGGATGCGCGCGCCGCGGCATCGCGCCGTGCCTTCGAGTTCTATTGGGATGAAAAGCGCGGCGTATATGTTGACGCTGCAGATGCGAACGGCGCGCGCCGCCGCGTGAGCCAGCAGACTAACGCCGCTGCGATTATCGGTGGATGCGCGCCGGCAGCGCGATGGCCGCGCATGCTCGAGTACATCCTCGACGAGAGCCGGCTCGCGATCACGCCGACTATCTCCGACAACCTGATGGCCTACGTGCGCCAGCGGATGGATCCCGCGGACCACATGGCCTTTGACGCCGAGCGCAACGTGGTCGCCGCGCAGCCCTTCTTCTCGCATTTTCTGCATGAAGCGATAGTGCGCGCAGGCCGGCGCGATCTGATTCCCGGGCGATGCATGAACTGGTGGCCGCAGATCGAGCGCGGCGACACCGCTTTTGAGGAATACTGGGACGCGCGCGCCGGCACTGGCAGCCGATGCCACGCGTGGTCAGCCACTCCGACCTTCGACCTGACCGCGCACGTTCTCGGCGTGCATCCAAGGGCGCCCGGCTATGCGAGCGTCACGATTGAGCCGCACTTCGGTCGGCTCAAGCATCTGCAGGGGCGGGTGCCGACGCCTCGCGGCATGATCGAATTAGTGCTCGACCGTGGCAATGGCGGCAGCATCTCATTGCCGCCCGGCACCAAGGGCGCCGTGCGCTTCGACGACGCGCCGCTTTCGGATGCGGACCTGGCTTCCGGAACGCACCCGATCCGCTCACGCTGAGCGCATGGAGAATGCTAAGAATCCGGCACGGCTTCTATCATGACGATGCTGTCTCCATATCGTGTGCTCGATCTGACTACCGAGCGCGGACTCTTGTGCGGCCAGATGCTCGGCGACCTCGGCGCCGACGTTATCAAGCTCGAGCCGCCCGGTGGCTCGCCCGCCCGCATGATTCCGCCGTTCGTCGAGGACCAGCCGAATCCCGATCGCTCGCTCTACTGGTGGGCCTACAATCGCAACAAGCGATCGGTCACGCTCGACCTCGAGCGCAACGAAGGCCGCGATCTTTTCAAGCGGCTCGTCGAACGCGCGGATTTTCTGATCGAGTCGTTCGACCCGGGATACCTCGCGCGAATTGGTCTCGGTTACGATGTGCTCAGCGCGATCAACCCAAAGCTCATCGAGGTTTCAATCACGGCCTTCGGCCAGGATGGTCCCAAGGCCAATTACGCCGACGCCGATTTGATCATTATGGCCGCGGGCGGACCGATGGTTCTGACCGGGGACGACGACCGTGCTCCGGTGCGGGTCTCCGTGCCGCAGGCCTATCTTCATGCTGCCACCGATGCGGCGATCGCGGCGCTGGCGGCGCATCATGAGCGAGTAACCTCAGGCCTTGGCCAGCAGATAGACGTGGCGGCAATTCAATCCGTTGCGATGGCCACGCAATCGAACGTGCTCGCCGCGCCGCTCGGCGCGCAGGAAGCACGCCGCATGTCGGGCGGGGTCAAAGTCGGCCCGTTGCAGGTGCCGCTGGTCTGGCCGGCTCGCGACGGCTACGTGGCGCTCACGTTTCTGTTCGGCTCGGCGCTGGGTGTCTTCTCGAAGAAGCTGATGGAGTATCTCTGCGAGCATGGTTTCTGTGACGAGGCCACGCGCGACAAGGACTGGATCGGTTTCGGCGAGAATCTCGCGAGCGGCAGGGAACCGCTCAGCGAATTTGACCGCGCCAACGAGATTGTGCGTACGTTCACAAAAAGTCATACCAAGGCTGAGCTGCTCAAGCTCGCCGTCGAGCGCGGCATTCTCGTCACTCCCCTCACCACCGTCGAAGACGTTGTGCATAGCGAGCAGCTCGCATCGCGCGGCTACTGGCAAACCGTGGAGCATCCTGAACTCCATCGCACGGTCCGCTACCCGGGGCCGTTCGCGAAGTTCAGCGCAACGCCCATCGAGTATCGCCTCAGGCCGCCGATGGTCGGCGAGCATAACCAGGAAATTTTCGGCCGCGAACTCGGACTCAGCGCCGATCGTCTCGCTTCTTTCAAGCGTGCAGGAATCATCTGATGACTGAGCGGCTGCCACTCGAGGACGTCAAGATTCTCGATTTCATGTGGGTGATGGCGGGGCCGGCGAGCACGCGAATCCTCGCCGACTACGGCGCTGAGATCGTGCGGATCGAATCGCCCTCCCGGATCGACACTGCGCGCACGCTCGCACCGTACAAGGATAACACTCTCGGCCCAGACAGCTCGGGCCTGTTCAACAACTGTAACGCCGGCAAGCTCGGCCTCGCGCTCGATCTCAAGAATCCGCGCGCGAAGGAAGTCGTATTCGATTTGGTGCGATGGGCCGACGTGGTCACCGAATCGTTCTCGCCGCGTGCGATGCGCGGGTTTGGACTCGACTACGACGTACTCCGTGCCATCAAGCCCGATCTCATCATGCTGAGCAGTTGCCTGATGGGTCAGACTGGGCCGCTCGCCGGGATTGCAGGATTCGGCAACATGGCGGCCGCGATCTCAGGCTTTCACTATCTGACAGGATGGCCCGATCGCCCGCCCGCGGGACCGTTCGGCGCGTACACCGATTACGTGTCGCCGCGCTTTGCCGCAGTGGCGATTCTCGCCGCGCTCGACCATCGGCGGCGCACCGGCCAGGGACAATACATCGACCTTTCGCAGGCCGAATCGTCGCTGCATTTCCTTGGTCCCGCGCTGCTCGACTACACGGTCAATGGCCGTTCCGATGAGCGCGCCGGCAACACCGACCCGCGCTTCGCTCCGCATGGCGTGTATCCCGCGGCCGGCGACGATCAGTGGGTGGCGATCGTGTGCCGCGGCGATTGCGACTTCGCAAGCCTCTGCTCCGCGATGGGCCGCGACGAGCTCAGCTCCGACCATCGCTACGCGAAAACGGCCGAGCGCCTCAACCGGCGGCACGAACTCGACGAACTGGTCACAGGCTGGACACGGACTCTTGCTCCGGAAGCGGTCGAGGCGACACTGGAGGCGCGAGGCGTGCCTGCCTATCGGGTGCAGAACAGCAGCGGAATCCTTGCCGATCCGCAGTTCCAGCATCTGAAGCACTTCGTCAAGCTGGATCATCCGACGCTGAATCATTTCACAGTCGAAGGCCCGCGTGCGCGTCTTTCGCGGACTCCCGCCGTGGCGCGGCGTTCGGCTCCCACGGTGGGACAGGACAACGCCTACGTGCTCGAGAAGATACTCGGCTACGGCGAGGAGCGAATCACGGATCTCGCCGTCGCCGGATTGTTCGGATAGACAGCCGCGCGCGAAATCAGTCGTGGCTGCAATGTTCGCGCTTTAGTAAATCGTCTCATGAGGCCGCCTCGCCCGGAGAGCACCATGCTGAAAGGTATCGATCACGTCGTCATCGCGGTGCCGGAACTCGACGAAGCGATTCGGCACTACGGCAGCGTCGGCTTCAACGTGGTGCCGGGCGGCAAGCATTCGATCGGCACGCACAACGCGCTGATCGCCTTTCGCGACGGCACCTATATCGAGTTGATCGCGTTCCTTACCCCCATCACGGGTCATCCGTGGTACAAGGCGCTGCAAACGGGCGGCGGTCTGGTGGACTTCTGCATGATGACCGATAACCTCGAGGGCGACGTCGCGGCGTTCACGCGCGCCGGCGCCGCGATGGGCGCACCTTCGTCGATGACGCGCAAACGGCCCGATGGATACGAGCTTAGTTGGGAGCTCTCGATTCCCGCGCCGCCGTGGAATGGACGCCTGCCCTTCCTCATCCGCGATCACACACCGCGCACCGAGCGAGTGCCGCGCGAGCACGAGCATCGAAACGGCATCGCCGGAATCCGCGGCGTGACCGTCGCGGTTGCCGATCCGGAAGCGACGGCGACGATTTATCGCGGCGTGCTCGGCGCGGCTGGCGAAAAAATCGAGCGCCATGATCTTGACGCAGAAGGCCTCGCTTTCGCGATCGGCCCGCATCGTATCGAGCTCGTGGCACCGAAGTCCGAATCAAGCCCGATTGCGAAATGGATCAGGGCTCGCGGCGAGTCGCCCTTCGAAGCCAAACTAATCTCCACGATTCCCGCCAGCGAGCAGATCGATCCGCTCCTGCTCCGCCGCGCCCGCCTCGGCATCGCTTGAGATAACTCAAATCATTACCAGCTCCTGGTGAACGAGGTTTTGCCGCGCGTGCTCGGTTAGCCGCGATCCTGAGCGCATCATCGACGCAGCTGTAGTAGCATTGCTGGTCGCATGGCTTCGCGATGGACAATCCCGCGTGTCGTGATCGGCGCGACCGGGAGTGGTGTCGGCAAAACTACCGTCACCGTTGCGCTGATGGGCGCGTTGCGTGCGCGCGGACTTCGCGTCGCGGCGTTCAAGGGCGGACCCGACTATCTCGATCCGACTTATCACGCGCGCGCGATCGGCGGGCCGTCGCACAACCTCGATGGCTGGATGATGGGGCGCGAGGGCGTGGTCGCGACCTTTGAGCGCGCGGCCTCGAACGCTGATATCGCGGTCGTCGAAGGGATGATGGGACTCTTCGACGGCACGACACCGACCGAGGACGAAGGATCGACCGCCGAGATCGCGAAGTGGCTCGATACCCCCGTGCTCGTGGTCTGCGATGCGTCCGGCTTTGCGCGCACCGTGAGCGCGATCGCGGCGGGCTTCGCGCGGTTCGATCCGGCGACACGCGTCGCAGGACTCATCTGTAATCGCGTCGGCAGCCGCGGTCATCTTGATCTCCTGCGCGCGGCAAAACCCGAAGTGCCAGTGCTGGGAGGATTTCCTCGCAGCGAGGAGCTCGGGTTCCCTGAGCGTCATCTCGGGCTGTTGAGCGCCGATCGCGCGAGTATCCCGGATGAAAAGTTCGAAGGATGGGCGCGCGCAGGCGAGGAATGGCTCGATCTCGACGAGATCGTATCGCTCGCCGCGTCCGCACCGCCGCTCGAACGGCGCGGCGATCACGAAACGCGGGCGCCACTCAAGTGCCGAATCGGGATGGCGTACGACGACGCTTTTCATTTTTACTACGAAGACAATTTGCGCCGGCTCGAGTCGCTCGGCGCCGAGCTCGTTTACTTCGCGCCTACGCGCGACGAGAAGCTACCCGCGGTCCATGGACTCTACTTCGGCGGCGGATATCCCGAGGTGATGGCGCGCGAGCTCGCGGGCAATCGCGCGATGCTCGATGCGGTGCGCCAGTTCGCGCGCAGCGGCGGTCCGATCTACGCGGAGTGCGGCGGCCTGATGTATCTCGCCGAGGGTATTCGCACGCTCGATGGCGAGACGCACGCGATGGTGGGACTCGTGCCCGGGGTCGCCGCGATGTGCGAGCGGATGCAGGCGCTGGGCTACGTCGAAGTCGAAACCCGCGCCGACTCGATTCTCGGTGAGGCGGGCCTGACCTTTCGCGGGCATCAGTTCCGCTACTCGACGCTGGAAATACGCTCCGACGCGCGTGAAATCGATCGCATCTACAGTGTGGCGACACGACGGGGCGGTGCGCCGTTCAGCGAGGGCTATCGCACCGGCAATGTTCTCGCCTCGTACGTGCACGCTCATTGGGCATCCAACCCCAAGGCTGCCGAAGGATTCGTCGCATCATGCGTACGCGCGCGCGCACGCTGATGATCCAGGGAACGGCGTCATCGGTGGGCAAAAGCCTGCTGGTGACCGCGCTCTGCCGAATTTTTCATCAAAATGGAATCCACGTCGCGCCGTTCAAGGCGCAGAACATGGCGCTCAATTCCGCGGTCACGCCCGACGGCTTCGAAATCGGCCGCGCGCAGGCGGTGCAGGCCGAGGCGGCGGGAATCGCGCCCGCGGTCGAGATGAATCCAATCCTGCTGAAGCCCGAGCCGGGGATGCGCTCGCAAATTGTGCTGATGGGACGCGTCGCCGGAACTATGAATTGGGGCGAGTATCATTCGCGGCGCGAGGAAACGACGAAAATCATAGCATCGGCTCTGGAAGCCCTCCGGAGTCGATACGACTTGATTTTGATTGAAGGAGCGGGCAGTCCAGCAGAAGTAAATCTTCGTCATCAGGACCTTGTGAACATGCATGTCGCGCGCCTTGCGGAGGCTCCGGTGCTGCTCGCGGGCGATATCGACCGCGGCGGAGTATTCGCGCAGCTGGTCGGCACGATGGACCTGCTCGACGCGGAGGATCGCACGCGCGTCGCCGGGCTCATCGTCAACAAGTTTCGGGGCGAGCCGGACCTGTTCGCGTCGGGTGTCGAGTTCCTCGAACGTCGCTGCGGCGTGCCGGTGCTGGGCGTGGTGCCCTTTATCGAGCGCCTCAGGATCGCGGACGAAGACTCAGTCGCTCTGCAGGATCGGCCCCGCAATCGGCGCAATGCTGGTTCGCTCGACATCGCGGTCATCAAGCTTCCGTCGATTTCGAACTACGACGACTTCCTGCCGCTCGAGCACGAAGCCGGTGTCAGCGTGCGCTTCGCCGACGATGCTGCCGACATCGAAGACACCGACCTCGTCATAATTCCCGGCTCGAAGAGCACCGTTCATGATCTCGATTGGATGAAAAGCCACGGATTTGCGCGCGCGATCGTTAAGTGCGCGGCGACTTATCGACCCGTCCTCGGAATATGCGGCGGATGCCAGATGCTCGGAGACAGGATCGACGACCCTGAGCGCATTGAGTCGCAGGATGCGACGGTCGAAGGAATCGGACTGCTCGGGATCGTCACGCGCTTCGAAGCGGCAAAGCGAACGACACAGGTGCGCGCTCATGCGGTCGGCGAATCGATTTTGACGGTAGGACCTTCAGCCGAACCGCTCGGCGGTTACGAGATTCACATGGGGCGCGTCGCTCGCAACGAAAGGACGAAGGCGGCCTTCAGGATCGTCGCGCGCAACGGCTTGGATGTCGATGAACTCGACGGCGCGGTGAGCACGAGCGGCATGATCGTCGGCACGATGATTCACGGAATTTTTGAAAACGACTCGATTCGTCGAAAACTTTTGCGCACTCTCGCAGAACGCCGCGGCCTCGACAGGTCGAACGTGCCCGAAACTGCTACGGCGCGCGATGCCGAGTACGATCGCTTGGCGGATGAAGTGCGCGTGAGCCTGGACGTGGCTGCCATTCGACGCATCGCGGGAATCGCTTGAGGACCCAAGACAAGCGTGCGCGGACAAACTAAAATCGCGGCATGAGCAGCCACGAGCATCGCAAGTTTCCAGCCGACTTCCCCGCCGCGCCGTTGACGCTCGAGGGCTTCAGCGTCCTGCATCAGATGTTTCGGATTCGGCGCGCAGAGTGGCGGACACTCGAAGCGGCTAAGCGCGAGCGCGCTATCGCGGAGGCATCCGCCACATTCGACGAGATGGCACGCCGCGAGGATCGTGAATCGGCGCTGTTCTCCGAGCTCGGCCACAAGGGCGACCTGATGATCGTTCATTTCCGGCGGAGCTTGGATGAACTCGGCGAAGCGCAGCGCGCGGTCGGCAAACTCGCACTCAGCGACTTCCTCGAAGCCACGACCTCGTACGTTTCCGTGATCGAAATCGGTCTCTACGAGGCGACGCTCGCGCTATGCGAGCGTCTGTTCGAGCTTGGCATCAAGCCGCGCACGGACGAATGGCGCGCCGAAATCGAGGCCGAGCTTTCACGGCAGCGGAGCAAAATTATGCCGCGCCTTTTTCCGCGAATCCCCGAGCGCCGCTATCTTTGCTTCTATCCGATGGACAAGAAGCGGGAGGCTAACGACAACTGGTATCGTCTATCGATGAGCGAGCGGCGACGTCTGATGCACGATCATGGGATGGTCGGGCGCCGCTATGCCGGCGAAGTGACGCAGATCATTTCCGGCTCGATCGGATTCGACGATTGGGAATGGGGCGTCGATCTGTTCGCCGACGACCCGCTCGTGTTCAAGAAGCTCGTCTACGAGATGCGTTTCGATGAGGCGAGCGCCGGCTACGCGAAGTTCGGCCCATTCTACATCGCGATTCGGATGAAGCCCAGCGACCTGGCTTCGACATTCGCGGTCTGAACGCACGCCGCGTAACAATCCGCGCTTGCGGGCGCGCGACTTTTCTGATTTGACGGCCAATGCAGCGATTCGAGGAGGTACGCAATGATCACGCGCGGCGACGATTTTCCGATTCACCAGACACCCGAGCCCGTGCAGCAGGTGTTCAACAGCGATCGCAATTTCTACGATCGTTTTTTCTTTAACGGCTACTGGCGCGACGGCGCACCCTACTTCGCGGTCG
>JASHQJ010000302.1 GCA_030037595.1 Candidatus Binataceae bacterium | reverse complement strand
GTAGCGCTGGTCGCTGCCATGCGCCGCTTGCTCCTGATACTTAACGCGATGCTCAAAAGCCACACGCCTTGGAGGCCGCCATGCCCCGCACCCGCTTGACCCATCGAGCATCATCCGCGCCGCCCCCTCAAAGACCTGACGGGGGTCGCGCGGATGATGCCGACCGCTTGACTCCCAATACGGTCGCTTCGACTTCGCTCGCAGACTCGCTACGCTCAGGATGACGGCCAAAAACGCCTTCTTTTTCCGTCACTCCGAGTGGGCGTTGCGCGACGAGAGATCTCCGCAGGGTTGACAATCTCAGGTGATATGGTATTCGCTGCAATTGTTAATCGCAGGTGATAATGGGTATCGACCGAACCAGCAGATTTCTTGAAATATGAGTCGCTATTTTCTCTGCGGGTTGGAGTCGCGTTCAGCGTTGATAGTCGGCCAGGGATAGTCCATGAGAGAACTCCGGCTGTTGGATCGGCCGTGGCATGAGCGGTATTCAGTGCAACGACTCGGCGAGTTCGTTGCGCGATGCCGTAAGCGGGGGATTGCCGTCACACCGCAGCGTCTCGCGGTAATCCAGGCCCTGCTCGCTTCCGAGAACCATCCGAGTACCGATGAGATATGCGCTGCGGTGCGACGCAAGCATCCCCACGTGTCACTGGCGACGGTCCATCGGATTCTGAACGAATTTTGCGAGGCCGGAGAGGCGCGCAAGGTAACCCTGCTGCACGATGTTGCGCGCTATGACGGCAATGTCGAGCCTCATCATCACGTCGTTTGCGTGCGATGCAAGCGCGTGCACGACATCGAGATGCCCGATGTGGAGAAGCTCCTCGAGGGTACGCCCAGCCTGGGACAGTTTGCGCTGCTCCGCTGTTCGCTGGAGATCGAGGCTCTATGCAAGCGGTGCCAAATTGCCGAAAAGCGCGAGCGCACCAATCGACCGCATCGAGCTGAGATGGACTGATAGTCCGAGGAATACGTTAGAGCTCGCAGATAGAGATACGGAATTTCCTTAAGTTTCGTAGGGAGTAACTTTTTTTAGCAATTCGAAGGAGAGGGAACATATGCCAACGGAAGCCAAGTGCCCGATGACGGGCGAGCACCACGTGCAAACTAATCGTGACTGGTGGCCGAACCAGGTAAACATCGACGTTCTCCGCCGGAACTCCAGCAAATCCGATCCGATGGGCAAGGAGTTCGATTACGCCAAGGAATTCAAGAGCCTCGATCTGAATGCCGTGATCAAGGACCTAACCGCCTTGATGACGGACTCGCAGGATTGGTGGCCCGCGGACTTTGGTCACTACGGGCCGCTCTTCATCCGGATGGCGTGGCATGCCGCAGGCACGTACCGGATCGCCGACGGCCGCGGCGGCGCGGGAACCGGCCAGCAGCGCTTCGCTCCCCTTAACAGCTGGCCAGACAACGCGAACCTCGACAAGGCGCGCCGACTGCTGTGGCCGATCAAGCAGAAGTACGGCAAGAAGCTCTCCTGGGCCGACCTGTTGGTGCTGGCGGGCAACGTTGCGCTCGAATCGATGGGCTTCAAGACCTTTGGTTTTGGCGGTGGTCGCGAAGATGTCTGGGAGGCTGACGATCTCTATTGGGGACCGGAACATACCTGGCTGGCCGACGAGCGCTACACGGGCGACCGCGATCTTCAGAATCCTCTTGGCGCGGTGCAGATGGGTCTCATCTATGTGAATCCGGAAGGGCCGAACGGCAAGCCGGATCCCGTCGCCGCAGCCCGGGATATTCGCGAGACGTTCCGCCGCATGGCGATGAACGACGAGGAAACGGTCGCGCTGATCGCCGGCGGTCATACCTTCGGCAAGACGCACGGCGCCGGCGATGCGACGCTGGTCGGGCCGGATCCGGAAGCCGCTCCTACCGAGCAGCAGGGCATTGGCTGGAAGAGTAAATATGCGAGCGGCCTGGGTGCTGACGCGATCACGAGTGGTATCGAAGTCACCTGGACGACGACGCCCACGAAGTGGAGCAGCGACTTCTTCAAGCACCTTTTCAGCTACGAGTGGGAGCTGACCAAGAGCCCGGCCGGCGCCAATCAGTGGAAACCGAAAAATGGCGCAGGAGCGGGTACGGTGCCCGATCCGCAGGACAAGTCAAAACGCCGCTCGCCATCGATGCTGACCACAGACCTTTCGCTGCGCCAGGACCCGGCTTACGAAAAGATCTCGCGGCGCTTTTACGAGCATCCCGATCAATTCGCCGACGCGTTTGCGCGGGCGTGGTTCAAGCTGACGCATCGCGACATGGGCCCGATCGCACGCTACCTCGGCCCACAGGTTCCGAAGGAGCACCTGATCTGGCAGGACCCCGTTCCGGCGGTGAATCATCCGCTGATCGGCGAGCAGGATATCGCGGCGCTGAAGGCGAAAATCCTGGCGTCAGGCCTGTCCGTTTCAGAGCTTGTCTCGACGGCGTGGGCGTCGGCATCGACGTTCCGCGGCACGGATAAACGCGGCGGAGCGAACGGCGCACGAATCCGCCTCGCCCCGCAAAAGGATTGGGACGTCAATCAACCGGCCGAGTTGGCGAAGACGCTGCAGAAGCTCGAGGCGATTCAGAAAGAGTGCAACGCTTCGTTGTCGGGCGGGAAGAAGGTTTCGCTGGCAGATGTGATCGTTCTCGCCGGCGGCGCGGCGATCGAGAAAGCAGCCAAGGATGCCGGATTCGATGTGAAAGTTCCTTTCAGGCCAGGGCGAACGGACGCGTCGCAGGAACAGACCGACGTGGAATCGTTCGCGGTGCTCGAGCCGAGGGCAGACGGCTTCCGCAACTATCTCAACGGCAAGCAGCGACTGTCGCCCGAGGAACTGCTGATCGATAAGGCGTATTTGCTGACGCTGACGGCGCCGGAGATGACGGTGCTTATCGGCGGTTTGCGCGTGCTGGGTGCGAATGCCGGGAAGTCCAAGCACGGCGTCTTCACCAAGCAGCCCGGGAAGCTGACCAATGACTTCTTCGTCAACCTGCTCGACATGAGAACGGGATGGCAGCAGGCCCCCGGCGTTGAAGGCGTGTACGAGGGTCGCGACCGGAAGTCGAACGAGCTCAAGTGGACGGGGACCCGCGCGGACCTGGTCTTCGGATCGAATTCGCAGTTGCGCGCGCTCGCGGAAGTCTATGCATGCGCCGACGCGAAGGAGAAGTTCGTGAAAGACTTCGCCGCGGCGTGGGCCAAGGTGATGGACCTCGACCGCTTCGACCTCCGCTGATTGGCATGGTCGGAAGGCGCGCAGCTTGGATCTCAAGCTGCGCGCCCTTCTTTTTGAACGCAGCGTTAGTTTGAATAGCCTCGCCCGCGGCTGATGCTATAGGCGGAAGCCGCGGGCGAGGCTATTGCACGCGCACCAGCTTCAGCCTGCAAGAAAGTCGCGCCTCGTTCGATCTTAATTACAGACGACTGCCGAAGTGGCGCCCGGGCGGCCGCTGACCGCTCGTGCGTGAACGCCTTTGCACGCGCGTGCGGAAGATGGCGCGCGCGGTCCGTTCCGGGCGCGACTTGAGTAGTCAACGTCGATCGGATCCCGGAGGACCCACGATGAACCGATCCCGCACGTGGCTTGGCAATTCACCTCGCGGCGCGATCCGATTTGCCGGCGGCCCGGTGCCGCTCTCGATCGCGCTGCACGTGGCGGCTCTGCTCTTCCTGATTATCACGGTCCACGAGCAGCGCGGGCGGGAGCTGATCATGGGGAACCTCGAAGCAGGCGGAGGCGGCGGTGGCGGCAACGAGCTGCAAGACCTCGACATGCCCGAGGTGCCGATGCCGGAGGAGGCGCCACTTCACGCGGAAGCGCCCATTGCGGTGACTTCCGACGCGGTCAACCTCGCCAACGACTATGTGCGGTCGGCGGGCGGTGGCGGTATCGGCGTCGGGCGCGGCGCTGGACTTGGAACGGGCTACGGACCCGGTATCGGCGGCGGCACTTTCGGCGGCTACATCGGAGATCTCCGCCGCACGGGACTCGACGTGGCGCTCGTGATCGACGGCACCGCGTCGATGAGTCTTATCGTGGATGAGGTGCGTGCGAAGATGCAGGAGCTGGTGCGCTCGATTCATCGGCTGGTACCGGTCGCGCGCGTCGGTGTGGTCGTGTTCGGCGGCAAGGGCGAGCCGATTGAGATTCAGCCGCTCACACTCAATTCGGTGCGGATCGCGAGCTTCCTCGATGGCGTCACGGCCAAGGGCGGCGGCGAATGGGAGGAGAACACTTACGGCGCGATCGACGCGGCGGTGAACCGCCTCGACTGGCAGCCATATGCGCGCAAGGTGATCGTGCTGGTGGGAGATTCTCCCCCGGCGAAGGACGATTTCGAGCCGTTGCTCGCGCTCGTGAGCCGCTTCCGCGGTGAGAATGGCGCAGTCAACACGGTTGACGTCTCTGAGCGCGAGCATGAGATGTTCGAGCGTGAGTTCTGGCTCAAGGTGCATGGCGAATTACCACCACACAAAACGGCACTGCCGGCCTTCTATCGGCAGACCCAAGCCGCCTACCAGGTAATCGCACATGCGGGCGGCGGCACGATGAAGGCGCTCCACTCTGCCACCGCTATCAATCAGCAGGTGATGGTGCTGGTGTTCGGCGACCAATGGGAGTTGCAGGTGAAGGCATTTAGCCGCGGCCTCGAGATGTGGCCGCCGGCGCACTTCGAAAAGGTCGTCGCCAACTAAACTCGCACTAGAGACGGCGAAAGAACTTGCGCGCGTTGTCGGAGAGCAGCGCTCGCTTCTCTTCGTCAGTGAGCCGAGGGTTCTCGACCACGAGCTCGCCCGCGTCGGGAAATTCCGCGTCGAAGTGCGGATAGTCCGACGCCCACATCACGCGCGGGACACCGAGCGCGCGAATCGCCTCCGGCAGCATCTTCTCGTCGGGATCGAACGTGAAGAAGCATCGCTCGCCGCGCATGTGCTCGGACGGGAGTTGCTTCAGATGCGGGGTGTGGCGCGCAAAGTGCTCGTAGTGCGCGTCCATCCGATCGGCCCACCACGGCACCCATGAAATGCCGCCCTCGAAGAAGCCGAGGCGCAGAGTTGGATACCGCTCGAGCAGGCCACCGCCGACTGCCGAAGCCATCGCGCGCATCTGATGCCACACATGGCCGGTCAGATGCATCATGAACATGTTGTTGCCGACGTCCTCGCGGCCGGGCGCAAACGGGGGACGATCGGTGCCGCCGTGGAAGCATACCGGCAGGTCAGCCTCCTGCATTGCATGGTAGAAAGGATCGAAGTACGGATGGTCGGCGAGCATCCCATCGAGGTTGCCGAAGGTCATCACGCCGACGCACCATGGCTCGCGCGCGAGAAACGCGACCTCGCCGGCGCATCGATTCATATCGCGCTGCGGCACGATGCCAACCGCCTTGAGGCGATTGGGAAAAGCCGCGCAGTATTCGCCGACCCATCGGTTGTAGGCGCGCGCTAGTGCCGCTTCCATCGCGGGATCTTTGGCGCCAATCACCGAGGTCGCGACCGTCGCGAAACAAATCGCGAGGTCGATGCCTTCCTTGTCCATGTCGCGGATGCGCTCAGCAGGATCGTAGCCGCCGGCGGGCGAGGCGAGCGGATGATTGCGGCCCGAGGGCAACTTACCGAGACCGGGTACTTCGGCGGCCTCACCGAGCGGGCGCTCGGCGTTCCGCCATTTTGGATAGAGCGCGGGAACGATGCCAAGATTGCCGGCTCCCACCTTGGCGAGTAATTGTTCCGCGCGCAGGCGCATCGCGGGGCCGATGTACGTGGTGTAGAGCGAAGCAGGCTCAGTTACGTGACCGTCAGCGTCAATTACATGAAAATTCTTGAGACTCATCACGAGCGATTCTTTATGTCCCTCAAGTTCTCAGTCAACGCAAATGGGTTGCGCAGCGCGAAATCGACTGGAACAATGCACCGGATACCGGCCGACCTGATCGCTTTCCGGTAAAATGCCAGCTGATGCGCCGCCTCGAAACCTGCTTCATTGTACTCGCGCTGATTTTCTACGTCTGGTTCGTGGCGCATTTCGGCGTGGGCGAGCTGCTCGGTTACGTGCGCCTTGCGGGATGGGGCTTGGCGTTGACGATCTCGCTCGAGAGCGTCTCGCGTATCATGAATACGTTCGGATGGCGCGCCACGATCGAGGACTACCCGCCTGATCTTGGTTTCATCGAGCTGTTCGCGGCGCGAATCGGCGGCGAAGCTGTAGATTACGTCACGCCGTCAGCTCAGCTCGGCGGACAATTCGTGATGGCGCTGACCCTGCGCAAGAAGCTCAGGATGCCGAAGGGACTCGCCTCGGTCGCGGTCGCGGCGCTCGCCGAGATGATCGGGCAGATCGGGTTCATCACGCTCGCGTTGATCATCTCGCTCAGGCTGGTGCCGATCGCTGCGCGCCTCTATTGGGCGACGGTCGCCGGATTCGCGATCGCGGTAACTCTCGCCGCGCTCTTCTTCTTCGTGCAGAAAAAGCACCCCTTCACGCATCTGATCGACGCCGCGGCACGCATCGATTCGTCACGGCTCAAGACCGGCCTGCTGAAGGATTCCGCCGCCGAGGCCGACGCCGAACTACTCCGCTTCTACTCGACACAAAAGGCGCGGATGGCGCTCTCGTGCTTTTGCTATCTGATCGCGTGGGCAATGGGGCCGGTCGAGATCTATACCCTGCTCCGGCTGCTGGGGCATCCGGGCACGGTGCAGATTGCACTGATTGTGGAAGCGATGGGGCTCTTGATCGAGCGCGCGACCTTCATGATTCCGGGCAAGCTGGTGAGCCAGGAGGGAGGCAAGGCGCTGATCCTTGCGATGCTCGGATTTCCGGCCGGACTCGGCTTCGTGGTCGGGTTTCTGCGCCGCATAAAAGAAATGGTATGGGTGTTGTTCGGCCTGGTCTGCCTGATGGTGCATCGGATTGTCACCGAACGGACGCCGGGGAGTAAGCAGGCGTCGGCGGACGAGCTCAAGGGACAGGTGGTGGAAATTCAACGCGCACAAGGAGAGCACTCGATATGAAACATCTATCCGCGCTGCTGGCAGGGGCGGTAATCGCGCTTTATGCGCTGCCGGCGGCGGCCGGGGTCGTCATCGAGCAGGATCAAACCGTGACCTCGGGCGATCGCACAAGGAACCAGCATCAGACCGTGATGGTGCAGGGCAATAAGCAGAAGCTGATCACACCGACTCACGAGGTCATCACAGATCTCGACAAGGGCAAGATGTATGTGATCGATCCGGGCGCGAAGACCTATATCCAGATGGATTTTCCGCCCACCGGTAACATGGCGCGAATCATGGCGGCCAACGGCCAGAACGCTTTGAATCTCACGCCGGCTGGAACCTCGCGCACGGTCCTCAACTACAAGTGCAACGACTACAAGGGCCAGGGCAAGGTGATGTCCGGCGACTATTCGATCACCGAGTGCTTCTCGACCAAACCAGCTGGCGCCGCCGAGTTCACCGCCTTCGAAAAGAAGATGCGCGCCTCCTTCAAGGGCACGCTGATGGCGGCGATGGCGACCGATATGCCCGACGGCATTCCGATGGCTTCGGACTCTACGATGAAGATGGGCAAGATCTCGTTGCCCGGGCTGGCGCCAGACCAGCGCGCCAAGATCGAAGCCGCGATGGAAAATCGGCCGCCGATCCAGAACAAAACCGTTGTCACCAAGGTCAGCGCGCAGAAGCTCGCAGCTAGCACGTTCGAGGTACCCAGCGACTACAAGGAAAGACAAATGCCGGGGCCGATGGCTCATGGTGGCGGCATGATGCGGATGCCGATGATGCCGCCGGCGGCCGCAGGCTCGCCAACGGCAGGAGCGGGCGGCGTGGCAGTACCCTCGCCCGCCGCTCACTGATCGCTCGCCGAAACATTGGTAAAGATGAAGAGCGGGACCGACGTCCCGCTCTTCATCTTGACGTAAGCAATGTGGCGCTCCGATTGGTCGCTCGCTCTAGGCGTGTGATGCCGAAATTGCTTGCCACAGAAAAATCGATAAACACGAAGGCATCAAAGGCTAAGGCTGGGACTATTAAGGTCCCCAGCGATAGCTTGATTCCGCGCATGGTCAGGTAAATCACTGCGTATGTAGCGCCTAACGTGATCAAATAGGCATATGTGAACAATATGTACGACGCCGCGATTTGTGGTTTAGCCGCGACGACATTTTGCAGCAGATAACCGCCGACATATACCACCGCCGCAATTATCGGAACGAGCAATAGTCCTTCGATTTTACCGCCATATCGATCAGGCTCACGGCGGATGCCAAAGTGAACCGCAATCCGCGACGGCGCAGTGCTCCAGCTGGCGATCGACGTCGCGAACATCGCGCCGACAACTGCAATCTGCGGCAATTCAACTGTCTGTCGGCATAAACTTCATAGCGAATCTCCAACTGTGAGGTGATAGATCGATGAAGCATGAAGAGTGCTAAGGCAAAAATGTGGCTGCGAACTTTCGTGACGTTGTCCTTATCACCATCGCGCTGTTCCTTGCAGCCGGAACAATCGATTACTGGCAGGCTTGGGCTTACCTTGGAGTGACCGCCGTGTCGAGCGTTCCTCTCTTACTCCTCATATCAAAGGACCCCATACTTCTTGAAAACAGGACTAAGTCCGGGCCGTCGGCCGAGACGCGAACCATTCAAAAGATCATCGTGCTGTGCGCGGGACTCCCGGCCATCGCCGTGTTTGTTGTCCCCGGGCTCGACCGCCGTTTCGGCTGGTCCAGTGTTCCATCGTGGCTTTCGCTACTCGGCGACGTCCTCATAGTTGTTGCGATGTGGATGGTATTCCGCGTGTTCAAAGAAAACTCTTTTGGGTTCGCCACCGTCGAGGTGTCCAAAAATCAAAGGGTGATCTCAACGGGCCCCTATGCGATCGTTCGGAACCCGATGTACGCGAGCGCGGCAGTATATCTGATTGGAGTAGCGTCAGCGCTTGGCTCCTGGTGGGGCCTCATTCAGTCCTCACGATCCTCACCCTCGTCTGGCGCCCCTTTGACGAAGAAAATTTCCCTGGCTAAAACCCTGCCCGGCTATATGGAATACTGCGCCAAGGTTAGTTGGCACCTGATACCCGGAGTGTTTTGATCCTGGGATTCCGGCGGACCCTGTCCGCGTCGCTGCGCAAACGACACAAAAGCGATCGTGTGCTAGCCTACTTCGGATGTCATGAGCGAGGCGACCAGGTAGCTGATGGCCCTGACGCAAGTTGAGATCGAGATTGCGAATCCGAGCAGACCCGCGAGGAAGGCGAAACTTGCCGATGATTCTCGGCGGTTGGGCACCACCAGACCGTGCGCCGAAGGCGAAGCCGACTCGATAAGCTTGCTCACAGAAGAATAAAGAGCGGGACCGATGGTCCCGCTCCTTTTGTTTCTGCCTGAATCGCGCGCGATTAGTTCATCATGGGCTGCGCGCTCTCCTGCTTGGGAGCGTTGAGCGCCGCGCACGCATCCCAGAGCCACTTGGTGCTCGAGAGTTCGTCCTCGGCAAAGAGGCGCAGCGCCTCCTTGGTGCCAAGGTCTTCTTTCAATGACGCCTGGAAATCGCAGATCGGCTTAATCGCGTCTTCCGGCTTGCCTACCCGCTTGGTGAAGCTCAGCAGTTTCTCCGTATCGGGAATCGACGGATTGCCGAGATACTCGGTGAATTTGCGGCCATCCTCGGTGTTCTGCGCACGGCACTCGCCGCCGAGCTCCTCGAGTCGCTTGGCGAAGATGCGGGAATGATACGCCTCGCGCTCGGCGATCATGCGGATGCCCGAGCGGATGCAATCGGTCGTGCAGACCTCGGCCCAGCGCGAGAATGCCTCGCCGCCGTTCGCCTCGCCCGCGCGCACCTTGTCGATGAAGCTCACGATCGCGTCGCGCTCCGAGCGATACGTGCGGCCGAAGGCGTGGAAGCCGGCGCCGTTGCCGTTGGTCATGGCCTTACCGTTCTCGAGCGCGCGCATCTCGCTCTCGAAGGTGGCTTCACTGATAATTCCGCCGCGGTATGCGCGGAGCAGCTGTTTGAATTCAAAGTCGCGACTCATCGTTGATGCCCTCCAAGTATTAAAACGATTGTTCAATCTCCGATCGGTGAACATACGGCGGCGCCGTTCAAACTGTCAATTGCAAATGTTTCGGCCGAATTTCGCCGATAGAGCGAGCGACGACCTCAGCTTAATGGTGGAGGCGCGACGCGGTGGCCGTCTTTCAGAATCGTATATTGCCGATCCGGCGCGTCGCAGGTCGCGCCGGTCTCGACTACGCGGGCGCCATTAGGCGCGTATTGAAGGATGTATGCCTTGCGGACGCCGGACGTGAGATTCGGCCCCGTGCAATGCGGCGTGAGCGAGGAGAACACCACGATGCCGCCCGCGTGCACGGGAGCCGCAACCGCCTCCGCCGCCCCATCCTCGTCACGGCACACAAAACCTGCCTCGGTCAGCCGGTGCTTCAGCGTGCCGGCGAGATGCCCACCATCGACGATCCACGGGCATCCGTTCTCAAGCGTCGCATCGTTGAGCGCCACCCAACACGTCAAATACGCCTGCGGCTCGATGTAGGTGTAGCCGTTGTCCTGATGCCACGGAAAGTGCTTGGGATACTCAGGCTTCTTGTACACCGCCTGGTCCCAGTAGAGCCGCACGTCTGGTCCGATGAGATCGTGACAGAGATCGGCGAAGACTTCGTGAGCCGAGAAATCACGGAGCACCTGCGAGCGCTTCACGAGATGCGTGGTGAAGGTTATGCCGTCGGCCTCAGCGATGAACATCCGCTTGCCCGGTCGCTGCCGAAGTTGATCCTCGGCAGCTTTCTCGAACGGTGCGATCGCGGCGGCGAGGCGCTCGATCGTTTCGCGATCGAATGCTCCCTCGAGCACGAAAAATCCTCGTTCGTTAAATGATCGCGCCTGAGCTTCATTGATACGGCGAAACGGGCCGCGCACCGAAGTCCACTTGAAGCCGTGATTTCGCGGATGCGTCTCGAGGTTCATGAGCGTGCAACGCTTCGATTACTTACCATGAATCGCTTCTGAATGCTCGATTCATCGAAACACAACTCCGCGATCGATGCTCTGTATCGAAACTTAATTCGTGCATCAGAGCCACGCATCAAAGGTGTCCTACCGTCGTTGTGGGAATTCAACCCAGGGAGGACTTTGATGACAGTAGAGAACGTGAACAAAAGGAAGACGTTGCGTTACGCCTCGCTGCTCGCACCGCTTGTCGCGGTCGGCATGATCGGCGGCGCCGCTTACGCTCAGATTTCCCCAGGTCCACATCCGTTCCCGCCGCCGCCACGCTTTAGAGCTTTCGTCCCTAACACCCTGGTGGTCACGCGCAGTGTCTATGAAGGGACGGCGGACACCGTGCAGGTAGGCCAGCTTTTGCCGCCGAATTGTCCGGCCACCGATTTTCCATCCAATCTGAATTTCACCGCTGTGGTGCCCAAAATAGGTGGGGGGACCGTTAGCGTAGCTGGCAGTTGCAGTATCGCGACCAACAACGGCACTTACCCTGATGTATTCTTCAACGATGCGGCCGATGGAAGCTTTTCCGTCAGTGCGCCGATTTTTTTAGATAACATCGATACGCAGGGCAACCCTCTGGGCACGCTTGCGGTACCGCCCGATCTGATTGTCACGAGCTTCGAATCGAAATCAGAACTGGCGCTGAATCTTTCCACCGACCGCAAGTCCTTGACGTTCATGGGCTATGTCAATGGCGACGGCCCAACGGGAGCCAATCAACTCGACGTTTCCAACTCGAATACGCCCGGCGTGATTGATGCGACGAATCCTGACGTCGGTCAGTACTATCGTGCAGTTGCGGAAGTCGATCCCTTTGGCAGGATTCAGGTCACCGATAGCAACGCGTACAGCGGGGACAATGGGCGCGCCGTCATCAAGGGCGGATCGAATTATTACACGGCGGGCAATAGCAATAATGGCGGCCTGAGCAAAAGTCAGCTGCTCGATACTGAGGACGGGATCGACCTGACTACTTCGACGGGGGCCGAATTCCTTGTTCCAGGCGAGGCTCCTCCGCTCCTTCCGCCGGATATCACCATGATCGGAGATTTCTTGATCGGCCAGGTTATCGACCCCGAGACAGGTAAGCCCTACACGACGGTCGATAAGGCCGGCAAGGACGATAATTTCCGCGGAATTACTATCTTTGACAACACACTGTATGTCAGCAAGGGCAGCGGTGGTAACGGAATCAATACCCTCTATCAAGTCGGTTCCACCGGCGTCTTACCGACCGGGGATGAAACAGAATTGCATACGGTACCGATCGTTCCCCTACCTGGTTTCCCCACGACTCCCGCCAGCGGATCTGATGATGGCGTGACGACTCCAGTTCTCTTTCCCTTTGGCATGTGGTTCGCCAACGCGAACATGGTGTATGTCTGCGACGAAGGTGATGGAATCCTGGAGACAGCGTCAGCCGATGGCAATGTCGCCGGCCCGGAGGCCCTTGCAGATGGCGGCGTACAAAAGTGGCAATTCAACGGCACTAGTTGGCAGATGCTCTATGTGCTGCAGGACGGCCTGAATATCGGCGTCCCGTATGGTGTCACGGGGTTGCCCGCAAGCTTCAATCCAGCCACCGACGGCTGCCGCAACTTGACAGGCAGCGTCAACCCGGACGGTACGGTAACCCTCTACGCGATCACTTCCACCGTCAGCGCCAGCGGCGATCAAGGAGGCGATCCGAACAAGTTGGTCGAGGTCACCGATGTGCTTGACTCGACCACTCTGCCGGTCAATGAACACCAATTTCTTGGCCGGCAATTGGGAGTCTTCCAGACAATTAAGGCAGCCGGATTTGCTGAAGTGCTTCGCGGCGTCGCGTTCGCTCCTGACGCGGGCAATCCGTTCTAACTCCTGATTTGTGTTGAGAGCGGAGGAGCTGGCTTTACGCACCTCCTCCGCACTTTCACTTCGTCGGCGTCGCGCCGGTCGATTCGGCGACGATTTCGGCCAGATCGCGCACCGTCATCTGATCTTCGAGCGAGCGCGACTTCACCGCGTCTTCCATCATCGTCATGCAGAACGGGCATCCGACGGCGAGGCACTCCGGCTTGGCGTCGCTCAACTGGTCGAAGCGTTTCTGGTTGATGCGCGTGCCCTCGTGCTCTTCCTTCCAGAAGCATCCGCCGCCCGCACCGCAGCAGAAAGTGCGATTCTTCGACTGATCGACGTCGGTGACTTCGGTGCCAGGAATCGCGCGCAGTAGCGAGCGCGCGCCGTCCCATTTGCGGTTGTGCCGCGCCATGTAGCACGGGTCGTGATA
>JASHQJ010000301.1 GCA_030037595.1 Candidatus Binataceae bacterium | reverse complement strand
CGCTATGATGCTCGCGATGCTGCCTGCGGTGTGGGTGATGGCCTCAATAGCGATCGCCGCCTACGGCGTCGCACCGCGATACGCGACGGCTGCGAGCTGGCTGATTTTCGTCGTGTTTTTGATTCTCGAGCTTGGATGGGAGATGCGGCAGGTGAGCAACCTCGTGTTCGCGATCTCACCGTTCGCGCATGTTCACTGGACGAGCGAGGTCCATGCTTCGTCGATTCTGCTGCTTTTGATTGTCGCCACGATGCTAACGACGGCAGGACTCGCCGCGCTCAGCCGTCGCGACATCGCATAAGAGGGCGCGCCGCTCCGCCAGCGTGATTCGTTCGCTCAAGGCAGAAGTTCGAAGACTTCAGCTTTCCTCTGCTTGCATCTGCCTAAGAAAGCATCTATCTCAGTCCGCTAGACCAGTTCAGCCATATTACGAAGTATTACGCCGGGACGGCGAGTGCTTTAGGAAGGCCGCTTCACTTCTCAACGGCGTTGAAAGGATTTTCGGGTTGTAAATGGCTAGCAGAAGTCCTAACGGTTCGTGGCGCAGGGCCGCTCTGTTCTTCGCGTTAGCGGGTGCCGCTGTTGTCGGAACTCTGCTCACTGCAAGTCACAATCCAAAAGTTGACGGCGCAAATTCCGCTGCTGCCCGCGCCGATGCGCTTAAGAAGTTCGCCGCGATGCCGCTCTACTTCGAGCGCAACGTCGGCGAGACCGATTCGCGCGTGCGCTATCTTTCCCGCACCAGCCGCTACTCGCTGTACCTGACCGACGACGCGACCGTGATTTCGATCGTCGGCGGGACGATTCACAAGGGGCCGCAAATCGCGCCCCAGCCTCCGATGCCGCCCGACAAACTCGTCGAATCCAACCTGAGGATTCGCCTGGTAGGCGCGAATCCGCATCCCGAGTTCGAGGCCCTCGAACCGCTGCCGGGTCACGTCAACTACCTGATCGGCAACGACCCGAGCAAATACCATCGCGACGTTCCGATCTTCGGGCGCGTCAAGATGAAGAACGTTTACCCGGGAATCGATCTCGTTTACTACGGTACCGCCAAGTCGCTCGAGTATGACCTGATAGCCGCTCCCGGTGCCGATACCTCGAAACTGAAGTTCGCGGTCGAGGGTCCGGCCAAAACCTCCGTCGATGCGGCCGGCAACCTCGTAATTACCACAGTCGCGGGCGCGGTCATCCTGGAGAAGCCACGCGTCTATCAGCAGGACGCGGAAGGCAACCAGACGCCGGTCGAAGGCGCGTTCGTGCTGGCCAAGGACGGCACGGTTGATGCGGGAATCCCACGGCGTGACGTAGGTTTCAAGCTCGCGAGCTACAATCGCAGCCGGACGCTGGTGATCGATCCGACGGCACAGATTCTCTACTCTTCGTATATCGGCGGTTCCGCTTCGAGCACCGGACCCATCACCCTGGAGCAATTTTCGGCCATCACGGGTGGCAAGCTCGCTCTCACGGTTGCAGACGGAGCCGATGACGTTTCGCTCGATTCGAGCAACAACGCCTACATCACGGGCATTGCTTATTCTAACGACTTCCCGACCAAGGATGCTTTTCAATCGACGCTGAAGGGCAACTTCTCTCCGCCGAAACAGAATCCAAACTCGTTCGTTTCCGAATTCAACTACGGCAACTCGGGCGCATCGTCGCTGGTTTACTCGACGTATATTGGTGGCAGCGGCAATTTGATCTCTGCTGACGAGGGTAACGGTGACGGCGACATCGCTTTCGGCATAGCCGCCGATTCTAACGGAAACGCCTTTATCGTCGGGCAGACCTACTCGGCAAACTTCCCGGACACCTCTACTTGCGGCACCTTCGGAGATACCAACCCGTCGGGCGGCACCGCGACTAACGTTGGATTCGTCGCCAAGCTAGCGGCGGGCGGGGGCTCGCTTGACTACTCCTGCTACATCAACGGCTCGAACAACGCGACCGAAGCGCGAGTGGCGCTCTATCCCGCAGGCTGCGGATCGTCGTTGAATGAATGCGAAGCCTACGTCGCCGGTTCGACACAGAGCGACTTGAATTCCGGGTTCCCTGTAACCTCCAATGCCTTCCAGCAGACCAGCAACTCCCCGAGTGGTCTGAGCCAAGCTACTTTCTTGGTCGTCAACACCACAGGGTCAGCGCTCGAATACGCCACCCTATATGGAGGCGCAGGTAACACAACCGATGGAAATGCAGACTCGGGCCTAGCCGTGGCTGTGGATCCGTCCACCGGCAACGGATACATCGCAGGCGCAACCTACTCGAGCAATCTGCAATTGAAGAACGCCGCCGTAAGTACTTACAGTGGCGGCACGGGCGCCAACGCCACAAGCAACGTCTTCGTGGCGGGCTTTAACCCAGGAGCGTCCGGATCCGCATCGCAGATCTATGGCACCTACCTGGGTGGGACCGGTGCGACCATCAGCATCGGACAAACCACGATTGCGGTTGGCGATGTTGGCACGGGAATAGTCGTCAGTTCAGGCGATCTGTGGCTTACGGGAATAACTGCCTCGACCAACTTTCAGACCACCTCATCGGCATACCAGTCGACCAACACGGCGAATGCCAACGTCGGAAAGCCTGCGACAGTTGCGTTTCTGACCGAATTGAATCCGGCAGCGAGTGGTACACCGGCGATTGTCTACTCATCGTATTTTGGCGGAGGAGGGTTCCAAATCAGCTTTCTCGGCCTGCCTATTGCTGGCTTCGGCGATGCGGCGACTGGCATTGCACTATCGGGTGGAGATGTAGTTCTAACCGGCATCAGCACCAGCGCTTCGTCTCGAAGTCCTGTAACCAGCACCTTCCCCACCAGCAGCGGAGCTTGTCAGACCACCAACAACAGCAGCGGAATCGTTTTCGACGGGGTGGCAGTGCCAGTCACGGCTTTCGTGAGCGAACTCAACCCAGCCGCATCGGGGTCGGCCCAGTTAGTCTTCTCCACTCTGCTGGGCGGCAATGGCGCGTTTGACGGGACTGGCGGAGTCGCTGTCGACTCAGATGGAAACATCGTCGTCGCGGGCACTACCTATTCGACCAACTTTCCGCTCACGCCGAGCGCCTTCCAGCTCACTAATCGCACCGGCAATCAACCCTCCCCGGCACCCTATAGCCAGGGCTTCCTGACAGTCATCGATCCGTCGGGTACTGTTTGCCCAACGCCGTTCCCGACACCAACGCCGACGATCTCGCCAACGCCAACGGTATCGGCCACCCCGACCGTATCGCCAACCCCAACGGCGACTGCGACTGCGACGGCCACGGCAACCGCCACCGCAACTGCTACAGCAACAGCGACTGCAACGGCCACGCGCACCGCTACTCCGACGGCCACAGCAACCGCGACGGCGACCGCTACAGCCACAGCAACCGCGACGGCGACGGCTACAGCGACCGCTACCGCTACGCGCACCGCAACTCCAACGCCGACGGCTACAGCCACCGCTACCGCTACGCGCACCGCGACTCCAACGGCGACGGCTACAGCGACCGCTACCGCTACGCCCACCGCGACTCCAACGGCGACGGCTACAGCCACCGCTACCGCTACGCCCACCGCGACTCCAACGGCGACGGCTACAGCGACCGCTACGGCCACGGCGACCAAAACTGCAACGCCGACACCTACGACAACAGCGACTGCCACGGCGACTCGCACAGCCACTCCAACAGCGACTGCGACCGCGACGCAGACTGCAACTCCGACGCTGACTCCGACTCCGACTGCCACGGTCGCGCCAACGTTGACGCCCACCGCTACCCCGACCACGACGCCCACGCCGCCGAGCGGCAGCGTGACCCTAATTGAGCAAGGCAGTGGCAAAGGCAAGCCGGGTACGACGGTCGATCTCGGCAGCTTCAACTACACGCCTGGCGGAGGAGCCCTGCTGGGAGCCGCGAGGCCAGCCGTCGATGGAGTACCCGGGGAGCAGGTACTCTCATCGGTGACGATCTCAATCAGCAAGCCGAAGATCTTCAGCTCGTTGACGCTCACCGCGCTGGTCGATGGCGATCCGATCGGCAGTTCTATAGTGAATGCCCCCAACATCGATAAGAGCACGGTCTTCACGTTCACGCCGGCGCTCGACATTGAGGGCGACGAGACGCTGACCTTCGAACTGAGCGGAGTGATCTCAGGCGGCAAGAGCGCCGCGCTCGAGCTTCCCGCTAAAGTACGACTCGCCGGCGTGATCACCGGCGGCAAGCCGAACGGTTTTGGAGGAACCGGCAACCTGATGTTCGCGCTTAGCCTGCTCGGCTTTGTGATGGCGCCCCTCACCGGCACGCGGCAGCGCCGGCGCGTTTCGATGCTCGCGGCCGCGATGATCGTGCTCGCGACGGTGATGGCCGGCTGCGGCGGTTCGTCAAGCTCCCCACCGAGCCCGAGTGCGTCGCAGCAGGAAGTGACTGTTGTTGACGTAACGCAGGGCGGCAGCACGGTCCAGGTGTCGGGACTGCCGGTCGACCTCGGCAAGATCAAGAAGCAATGATATGAAGTGCGATGCGCAGCCATCGGCAACGATGGCCGCGCATCGCCGCGTACCGCTCGTCCGGAAGTGTGCAATTTGCGGCGAGGCGATCGACCAGAACGAGGGCCAGTACTCGAGACATCGGTCGCTGCTTACCATTCCGACTGGTACGAACGGGCGACTGGAATAATGAGAAAGCGCTGAGCAGCGTGCGACCGTCCGGACAGCCGAAACTGTCGCCCCTGGATTTGAAGGTCTCGCCACCTGCCATTTTGACTGCTTCGTTCACACCCGTCGGTCCGGGCCGCGCAATATTTCCGTCAACGTCGTGGCGTTCATGATGCCGAAGTTCTGGTAGCAGTTATTGAAGATGACATACGTGCGTTTAACGCCCCTTCCAGCTAACTCTTTCAGGTCGTCCGCCACCGACTGAAGCTCGCGCTCCGAGTACAGATACTTGAAGCGCTGGGCCGCCGTGATATTGCGTTTGAACCAGTTCTCCCGGTTTTTGCCGTGAAGCCGCAGGTACACTTGGGCGCCGGTCGCTTCGATGAACGACGGCACGATCGAATCCGCAACCGGCGCATCTATCGACGTGTAGTAGAGGCCGTGCTGGCGCAGGAACCTCATCGTCTCTGCGCGGCGGGAGGTTTCGCGAACCCAGCTCGGATGGCGAAATTCGATCGCGATCGAAGCACCGGGCAAACGTTCCGGCAGAGTCGCCAGGTACTCAAAGTTGCGCGGCTGAGCGACGAAGTAGGGAGGAAACTGGAAGGCAATCATTCCAAGCTTTCCAGCTTGTC
>JASHQJ010000300.1 GCA_030037595.1 Candidatus Binataceae bacterium | reverse complement strand
CCTTCCTCGAACAGCGCCTGCACAATCTCTTCCATGAAAAGGGGATTGCCCTCGGTCTGGTCGATGACGAGGCGCTTCAGCGGTATCAGATCCTTGCCGTCACCGAGCAGCGCTGCGAGCATCTCGTCGGCGCTCTCCTTGCCCAGCGGGTCGAGCCGCAACTGTGTGTAGTAAGTCTTGTGGCCCCACTCATGGCGGTACTCGGGCCGATAGTTGACCAGGAGCAAGATGCGCGCGGTGCCGATGCTGTCGGCGAGTAGGTTCAGGAATGCCTGCGATTCGATGTCGATCCAGTGCAAGTCTTCGAAGATCACAATCAGCGGATGGTTGAGGCTCTCGCGCAGTAAGATGCGCTTGATCGCATCCAGCGCGCGGCGCTTACGCGTCTGCGCCTCGACTTCCGCGATCTGACTGTTCTCACCGGTCAATCCCAAAAGCGCGTGTATATACGGCAGAGCGTCCTCCAGCGATCGATCGAGCGTCAGGATCTTGCCGTTGATCTTCTCGCGGCGCGTGCGCTCATCGTCATCAGAGGTGATCTTGAAATAGCTCCACAGCAGATCGATCACCGGCAGGAATGCGGAAGCCTTCCCGTGCGAGACCGAGAACGCCTCCAGCATCATCCAGTCTGACTGGTTCTTGGCCTTGAACTCAAAAAAGAGCCGGGACTTGCCGACTCCCGGCTCGGCTATTGCGGCGACGATTTGGCCACGACCCTGCTTCGCAAGTTCGGCCGCATGGTTCATCGCCTCCATCTCGTGCTCGCGGCCGACGAACCTGGTGTAGCCGCGTCCGGCCGCGCGTTGAAGCCGCGTGCGCAGCGGTCCGAGCCCAGTTACCTCGTAAACATTCACCGGTTCGCTGATGCCTTTGACCTTGGTCGGACCCAGCGGTTTGAGGACGAAATAGCCTTCGCACAGCTTGCGCGTCGCCTCACTCACGACGATTGACCCGGTACGTGCAATGCTCTGGAGCCGCGATGCGAGATTGGTGGTGTGGCCAATCGGTGTGTATTCGGCCTGACCCGTGCCAGTGGTAATCGATCGCACCACCACTTCGCCCGTGTTGACCCCGACCCGGATCTCGATCGGCGCGCGCCCTTCGGTCTGGAGTTTCGAACCATACCGCCGCAACTCTTCCTGCATACGCAGCGCGGCCCACAACCCGCGCTGCGGATGGTCCTCATGCGCAACCGGCGCGCCGAATAGTGCGAAGATACCGTCGCCTGTAGATTGCACGACGTAGCCGTCGTAGCGTTGAACGGCATCGATCATCAGCTTCAAAGCGGGATCGACAATCGCGCGCGCTTCTTCGGGATCGAGGTCCTGCTCGAGTTCGGTCGAGCCCTTGATGTCGGCGAACAGTGCGGTGACTGTCTTCCGCTCGCCCTCGATGCTCTCGGAAGCGGCGATTTCGGCCACCCGGATCGCCGCATCGTTCGCTTTCGCAGCTGAAACAGCAGCTGCGGCCACTGCTAGCACAGCACCGCACGAATCACAGAACTTTGCGTCGGGGCGATTTTCCGCTCCGCACGAAGGGCATTTCGGTGACAGGCTTGCGCCACACTTGTCGCAGAAGCGAGCGCCTTCTCGATTGTCAGCGTCGCATTTCGAGCAGCGCACTTGAGATTCCCCCCGCTGAGATAGACGGCTGGAGTATCGCGAGATTTAGCTCTCTCTGGCAAGCGCCAACGAGTTAAGCAGCGCCAGACTGCCCTGGGGTAGGCGCTGTTAAACTAAAGGCAGAGGTTGAAATCGGTGAGCCAGGCGAATATTGCGGCTGAGTGGGGATTCCGCGAATCGTGCGCAGATTCCCGGGAGGACAGACAATGAGCGAGGGACAGAAGACTCTATACGAGCGGCTCGGTGGCTACGACGCGATCGCGGCGGTGGCAAACGACCTGCTGCCGCGGCTCCGAAACGATCCGCAGCTCGGCCGCTTTTGGAAGAACCGTGCTGAAGACAGCATCATGCGCGAGAAGCAGTTGCTGATAGATTTCCTGTGCACGAGCGCTGGCGGGCCGATGTACTACCGGGGCCGCGACATGCAGTTGTCGCATCGCGGGATGGGCATCGGCGAAAGCGACTGGGACGTCTTTCTCGGCCATGCGGTTGCGACGCTTGCAAAATTTAAGGTGCCAGAGGCCGAACAGCGCGACGTGGTCGCGTTCGTGCAGAGCCTCAAAAAAGACATCGTCGAATAGGCCCTCCCTGGTCGCTTTCCCCTTGCGAGAACCACTACGCGAGACTTTGAGGCCTGCGCGCCTAAAATCCCTTGGCTCAAAACTTACTACGGCGTTCCGCCATGGCAGCGCTCTTTTAAAAATTTTTCTTAAAGTTGGGGAGAGGCATTCAGCGACTTCCACGCAGGGTCGAAGGGGGTTGGGCCCGGGGTGCCAACCGACACCGAGCGGTCTTCGCTTCCGCCTCACTTCGACACCGCCAATTTTCCGGAACAAGAGAAGCGGATGATAACGCGGCAGCAAATCACTACGGGGTTGCGCTGGATACTGGACCATCCCTGCACGGACCCAGGCTGTAAGTGCCGGTATCATGATGTGCTGCCGGAGATCGATATGTCGATGCGGCTAAGACAACTGCGAGTGCGAGACAGACGTTGCACGCCACGGAAGTCGCTAGAATGAGCCGATGGGGGGCAGGCGGATGGCGGCGCAACGAGAATCGGTGAGCTGCGCTTCCGCGTCGCTTCGATACCGCCAAATTTCCGGAACAAGAAAGGCGGATGATCACCCGACAGCAGATACTCAATGGGCTGCGGTGGATACTCAACCATCCCTGCACGGACCCAGGCTGTAAGTGCCGGTATCACGATGTGCTGCCTGAAATCGATATGTCGATGTGGCTAAGACAACTGCGAGTGCGAGACAGACGTTGCACGCCACGGAGCCACTAGAATGACCGGTACCAATGGGGGGCCGCAAGGCGCGATTTATCGAGATTTGGACGCGCACCCTTTTCCCAAACATTCGACACCACGGCAAAGAGCGAGCTTGACCCGGGACTCGTTACCAGAGCCGTACAGGAAATGATCGGGCGGCCGCGCACCGTTCCAAGGATGTCGATGTCGTATTCTTGGAACAGCCAGCTGTCGTCGGGCTGTTCAAGGATCTGTACCGCGAGTTCGAATCCATCCCGCTCCGCCAAGCTGTCGTGAATTCGCATACTCGTCTGGAGCGGTAGAGAAAACCCCGCGTTTTTCGGTGGCTCTTCTATCGCGCCCTTGCGTGGCTGTGAGGCGCCATCAATTCGATGATTGGCCTGGCGAGTTTGGCTATGCGAGTCAGCGCGTCCGTGTCGAAATTGATTCAAAAAATTGTTCGATCGATGACAACTCGCGCTAGCGGAACAGGCGGATTTTTCGTCAGAATGCCGGAGGCTGAAATTGTGGAATCCCTAGCAGGCGACCCCATCGAGGGGCGCAAGACCCAGGGAGCAAATTGAAGGCGCTTCAGATGCCTTACTGGGAGTATTTCAAAGGCGCAATCGAGACTCTCGCCCCGAGAGCTTAATTCAGATGCTATAGCGTGACCTAGTTTCATATCGTTGCCTGTCCAAGTCGAAGCCGACGTTTTTGATCCAAAGGCGCTCAGTGTCTCGAAGGGAGTCAATGTTTCAACCCTATGTGGGAAAAGGAAGCACCATTACCGATTGACTACTAAATCTGCACTTGGTTATCAGCGGGCACAAAGGTTGCTGCTCTTACGTCCGCATTCCCTCGGCGTCTGCCTGTTCGGAGGCTAGGATGGAAGATAAGTCAGCACTGGGTTCGCATGAGAATCGCGAGTGCTGGATTAAGCCGCGGCGGGAAGAAGAATCCAATTCGAGCAATGACTTGGCCTCGAGCTGGCTGAGCGACGCAGCCCGTTGCGGAGAAATATTGGCGCGTAACCCTGGCGACCGCATGGCGCGCCAGTATGCCGCTCGGCTTTCTAAGAACGTCAGCTCTGCGCTCGGAACACGTTTTACCTGCGAGGATGACCTCCTATTGCATTGGGTGGGCGAGCGGAATCTCGAATCTGAACGGGCCGGTGGTGCGCAGCTACAACGCCAACCTGAGCTGCGCCGGCTCGCCATAGAAGTTACATCGGTTTCATTCGAAAGCGATTCGGATGCGCGGATCAAGAGAGCAGGGAGTGCGCTCCGCGACTTCGTCAACATTCTGGATAAGACCATAAGCTGGAATCAATTTAAACTGAAATCGAGCGTCGTGGTCGGTCGTTGACCACGCTCCAAAAATGCTGATGGAGGAAATCAGCAATGAAAAACATCGAGTGGGCGAAAAAGCGGCTCGAGCACCGGGGGCTTACTTCCAAACTTTTACTCCTAGCGGCGGCTATCTGCGCAGTCACGCTCGGCTCGGCACTAACCGCGTCGGCCGACGACGCATTCTCTCCGCTTGCTCTCACTAAAAGTGGATTCGTAACCGGAACGACGACGAGTAATGGCGTAAACGAATTCCTCGGCATTCCGTACGCCACGCCGCCCGTGGGAGCTTTGCGTTGGACACCGCCGAAGTCTTACGGCTTCTTTCCGGGGTTTTTCCTCAAAGCGACGAGCTTCGGAAGTGAATGCACGCAAGCTGGAGGGGGCAGCGAGAATTGCCTGTTCCTCAATGTCTATACGCCTCAGAACGTACTTGCCGAAGAAGACTTGCAGGAAGACCATGGGCGCGGTCTGCCTGTGATGGTTTGGATACACGGCGGCGGATTCACGAGTGGGAACAGCGATCTATACGACCCCACGCCACTGGTGAAAAAAGGGGTGATCGTCGTCACCATCAATTACCGCCTCGGGTATTTGGGATTCTTTGCCGAGTCCGCGATCGATGCCGAAGGCCATCTCAATGGCAACTACGGGTTGATGGATCAGCAACTCGCCCTCAAGTGGGTTCGCGATAACATCGCGGGCTTTGGCGGCGATCCGCACCGGGTAACGATATTCGGTCAGTCTGCTGGTGGACTAGCCGTCCATTCCCAGCTCGCGTCTCCCCTTGCAGCAGGCCTGTTCAGTGGGGCGATATCGGAAAGCGGATCGTCTCTGGATTTTCAGGACTATTATGATGGCTTCTACGTCGTTACGCTGGCGGCTGGCGAAGCTCTGGGCAGCGCGCTTGTACCTGCTGGCGACGCCGTTGCCGCATCTTTTGGATGCACCACTGCTGCATGCTTGCGTGCCGTGCCAGCCGCGAGCCTGGTCGCAGTTGAGCCGAGCGGCGTGGATCCGTTCGTAGATGGAACACTGCTTACGCAGCAAATAAGCGCGGCGTTCGCCAGCGGCGAGTTCAATCAGGTGCCGGTGATTTCCGGCGGCAATCACGACGAATACCGGATATTCGTGGCCTTCGAGTATGACCTCGCCGGAAATCCAATCCTGACCGCGGCCGAATACGACACCGCCACGATTGCGCTATGGGGACCGCAACTGGGGCCGGTAATTCCTATCGTCTATCCCTATGCCGCGTTTCCGAGCGGTGGCGTGGCCCTGGGCGCTTCGGGCACCGACGGCATCCTCGCCTGCCCCGAGCGCAACGGCGTTCGGTTGCTTTCGAAGTTTGTGAATACCTATGCGTATGAGTTCAATGATGAGAACGCGCCGCCGGCTCAATCCAATCCTGCATTTTTCGGGCTGCTAACGTTTCCATTGGGCGCCTATCATAGTGCAGAACTTCAGTACTTGTTCGTTGATGCCGATTTTAACGGACTGCCGCTGGCGCCACTTTCGCTCACTCAACAGCAGCTCTCCGACGCGATGGTGACCTACTGGACGCAGTTCGCAAAGACTGGCGACCCGAACTCACCTTCAGAGCCGGTCTGGTCTCCGTACAGCACATCAACCGACCAGTTCCAGTCGTTGATTCCACCGACGCCGGTTGTCGAGTCCAATTTTAACACCGGTCACCTGTGTGATTCGTTCTGGAACACTTTCTGACCAACGGCATCGGTGCCGATCCACCACTGGTCGCCGAAGGGTTCGCGGCACGGTTAGTGCTTGGTGCGATGTAGATTAGCGGTACCGTTTGAAACGCCGAATGGCGGCAAAATGGGATTAGGGAGCTTGCGTGTGAATTTCGACCTAACTTTGGCACGGCCGCAAATGAGGACTTTGCGTCACAACGGATCTGAATTACATGCTTTGATGCTAATACAGGCGAATGGAAAGGCGACCATGAATGGTGTGCTGGCGCACCATGACACCCATTAAACCTACATTGTGCCGGCCAACAACGCCGGATGAACTCTACAAGTAAAAGTTGTTGGAAGAGTTGTTGCTTGATTAACTGGCTGCCTAACTAACTGTTATCAGGAGCTATTGAAAATGTCTAGGAAAGCGTCTCCTGTGGTTATGGTGCTCGTCATTGGCTTTATGTTACCGGGACTTGCGAAGGCTGGCTCGCCTCCCGGTGGTCGGCCGTTGAGTTCACTCGCCGGTACCTATTCATACACGGGTCACGGAAACTATGCCTATTGC
>JASHQJ010000299.1 GCA_030037595.1 Candidatus Binataceae bacterium | reverse complement strand
CGCAGCCCTCTTGATGGCACGATCGGGCCAGTAATAATCTTTTGGCGCGAAAGAGAGAAACCTGCAATGGTTCAATCGAAGACATCATTTCGGAAGCAGGACCGTCCAATGACCGCCGAACATCGCCGCCTAGACGAAGTCCGCGAACAGAAGATTCCTTGGAAGAAATGGGGACCGTACCTCAGCGAGCGACAATGGGGCACGGTGCGCGAGGACTACAGTGAATCCGGCGATGCCTGGAACTACTTCAGCCACGACCAGGCGCGTTCGCGTGCATATCGGTGGGGAGAAGATGGCCTGGCTGGAATCTCTGATGATCATCAATACATCTGCTTCGCGCTGGCGCTTTGGAACGGCAAGGACCCAATTATCAAGGAGCGACTGTTTGGGCTCACCAACAGCGAGGGCAATCACGGCGAAGACGTAAAGGAGTACTACTTTTATCTCGATTCCACGCCGACCCATTCGTACATGAAATACCTGTACAAGTACCCCCAGGCAGCCTATCCTTACGATGATCTTGTCGCGACCAACCGCGCCCGAAGCAGGACCGAATTCGAGTACGAATTGATCGATACAGGTGTTTTCGATCGAGATCGCTACTTCGATGTTTTCGTTGAATACGCCAAGGCGGCGCCTGAGGACATTCTGGTTGAGATAACCGTTTGGAACCGAGGTCCCGAACCGGCCGCTCTGCATGTACTGCCAACGGTCTGGTTCCGCAATACCTGGTCGTGGGGCGTAAATGCTGCTCGTCCACTGCTCCGCGAGGAGACCAACGGAGCAAGTAGGATAATCAATCTGTCACATCCGGTGCTCGGAAACCGTTTTCTCTATTGTGAAGATGCTGCCGAGGTTCTCTTCACGGAGAATGAGACCAACACTGAGCGGCTCGCAGCTGCTCCCAACCGAACGCCATACGTGAAAGATGGGATCAACAATTGCATCATCCACGGGCGCCACGATGCAGTGAACAATGAAAAGACTGGGACGAAAGCCGCGGCTCATTATCTGCTGACTATTGGCGCGGGGGAATCGAAGGTAATTCGGCTGCGGCTTAGCGAACTCGCGCCGATTGGGGCGACTCTCTCTGACAATGGTCGCGTCCGACAATTCGGCAGTGCATTCGAGCGCGTGATGGCGGATCGTCGGCAGGAAGCCGACGAGTTCTACAAGTCTGTCGTTCCCTCATCGCTCAATGCTGATGCGCAGAACGTCATGCGCCAGGCCCTGGCGGGGATGCTCTGGTCCAAGCAGTTCTACTATTACGACGTCGACAAATGGCTCGCAGAGCACGGCGCCGATCCGTTCAACCCGCGGCGCAGTGCGCTTCGTAACGACCATTGGCATCATATGTACAACGCCGATGTCGTCTCGATGCCCGACAAGTGGGAATACCCGTGGTATGCTACATGGGATCTCGCGTTTCACATCCTCGCGCTAACTCTCGTCGATGAAGAATTCGGAAAGCAGCAGTTAGATCTCATTCTGAGGGAGTCCTACCTGCACCCGAGCGGACAGCTACCTGCGTATGAGTGGAACTTTGGAGATGTCAATCCTCCGGTCCACGCATGGTCCACAATCTTTACCTACGGCTTGCAGCAGACGCGCCATGGCCACGGCGATATCGATTGGCTCGAGCGTTCGTTCCACAAGCTCGCTCTGAATTTCACCTGGTGGGTGAACCGTAAGGACCGCTTGGGAAACAACGCTTTTGAGGGAGGCTTCCTGGGACTCGACAATATCGGCGTCTTCGACCGCAGCGCACCGCTCCCAACTGGCGGATATCTCGAGCAGGCGGATGGCACTGCCTGGATGGCGCTCTTCTGCCAGAACATGGCCGAGATCGCCGTACAGCTCGCGCTAGCCGAACCGGGCTACGCCGACATGGCCCTCAAATTCGTCGAGCATTTTCTATGGATTGCAACATCGATGATGCATACGGGCGAAGGCACCGGGATGTGGGATGAAGAAGATGGATTCTTTTATGATGTATTGCGGTTGCCGGATGGCCGCTCTCAACGCCTCAAAGTGCGTTCGATGGTGGGGCTTCTTCCCTTCTGTGCGGTCACGGTCTTCGAAGGAGAACTTCTACGGAGGTTCCCCGAAGTGGGACATCGCTTCCGCAGATTTCTCGAAGCACGCCCCGAGCTAAGAGTCTTCATTCATGATCCCATAAAGATCGGTAAACGTGATCGAAGGCTCGGGTCGATCTTGAATGAAGACAAGCTCCGACGTGTGCTGGCAAGGATGCTCGACGAGAATGAGTTCCTGAGTCCTTACGGTATTCGCTCACTTTCCCGGTATCACGCCGAACATCCCTATGTCTTCCAGGTTGAAAATCAAGAGTACCGTGTGTCGTACTTACCAGCGGAATCTGACAACGGCATGTTCGGCGGGAACTCGAACTGGCGTGGTCCAATATGGATGCCGGTCAATGCATTGATCATTCGTGCCCTCGGTCAGTACTACGCTTATTTCGGCGATGAATTCACGGCGGAATGTCCCACGGGCTCTGGTCGACAGATGACGCTATATCAAGTTGCCAACGAGCTCTCGCGGCGACTGTCGAGCATCTTTAGGCGTGACACGGACGGCCGCCGACCGGTCTATGGCGGCACGAGAAAGTTTCAGGAGGATCCTCATTGGCGTGACCTCGTCCTTTTCTACGAATACTTCCATGGGGACAACGGCGCTGGCCTGGGGGCAAGCCACCAAACGGGCTGGACCGGAATAACTGCTCGAATGATGCATTTGTTCGCGACCACGACTGCGGAACAAGTACAGGAGCTAGGAAAAGCCGCGGCTGTCGTTGAAGTCGAGCGGGGGTAAGACGCTCGGCCAAGCGCGCCAAGCTCAGTACTAACCGTCGAGCGCGATCTCCCTCGCATTCGGTGCCGCGAGGCCACCAGTCAATCTGCAATCCACCCGCCGAAAGCGCGAAGACCGATCAACATAACCGCTGTCATGACGAGGTTAAATATGAGATGAGCCCACGCCACCGCTAGCGACGGGCCGCCCGAGTATTTAACCACCGCAATTGAAAATCCTCCTAAAAACGGCAGGAAGATGAGAACACCCAAGGTATTGAAGATGAGATTGGCCACTGCCGTACGACGCGCTGTCGGCCTCATGCGAAGACTGGCGATGAGCCCGGTTGACGTGGTTCCGATATTGGCGCCAATCACAATCGGAATCGCAGCCGTCGCAGCCATCATTCCTTGTTGCACGAGCAAAATCGCCAGTCCGGTCGTGATGCTGCTGGACTGAACCAGCGCGGTCATCAAAATGCCTACCAAGACACCCATCAATGGGCTTCTGCTTCGCGCGAGTATCTCGCGAACTGTCGGAACGTCTTGCATGGGCTTGAGCGCGCCACTCACGAGGTCGAGGCTAAAGAACATGAAGCCAAAATAGAATACCGTCTTGCCGAGAAATCTCCAACCTGTCGGCAATATACTTAGCAGCGTACCAAACACTATGAAGACGGGTCCGATGGATTCCAGCTTCAGCGACACGAGCCAAGCCGTGGAGGTTGTCCCGATGTTAGCGCCGAGCAGGATTCCTAAGCTCGACTTGAACGAGATCGTGCCGGCATCGACTAAGGCAACCGCCAATGAGGTGACCGCGCTACTGGATTGAACGATCACCGTCGCCAGAGCACCGAGCAATACCCCGCGCCACCGCGTTTTCGTGAGCCCTCCGAGCCATTCGCGCAGCGCATCGCCGCCTATGCGTTGAATCTCGGCGCTGAACTCCTCGAGCCCGAAGAGAAACAGCACAATGGCTGCCGATGCCGCGAACAGGAGATTGAATTTTGTCAGCCTTCAACTCCGACTTCGCGGCTAGAAACATGAACGCGAGTATCACTCGTCTCATCCAACCTGCGCCGCGCTTTCACCGCCTGAAGACCCATCGATCGTTGTCCAGACTCCCCATTATGCGCCGACGAGCGAGGTTCACTCGGCTTAGTTGCCGAACCATTTCGCATAGATTTGCTGATAGACGCCGCTCTCGTGAAGGGTTAGTAGCGCACCATCGACCTTTCTTCGCAGTGGGCTATCCAATTGAAAAACGATCGCGATAGGTGCGGTATTGAATTCAGATCCGACCGTTCGCACTCGGCCTTTGCCATCATGGGCCGCATAGTACAGAATAACCGGTGCCGTAAAGACGACGGCGTCAACTCGCTTGTCGAGAAGAGCCTTAAACATTGGGCCGGGTTGTTCGAATTCCTGCACTTGGGCGTTCTTCGAACGAATGTAGTCAGCAGCCGTACTGTGGGCGATCGTGGCCACCACTTTGCCGGGCAGATCCTCTGGACCATTGATAGCGCCCTGAATCTGCTGAACGGTCAGTATCGTCGTTAGCTGCGCAGTGTAGAAGGCTACGAAAACCACACCTGCGAACATCCAGAATATCGAGAATATGCGAGCCGACCACTGCCGTGGCATCGTCTCAGCTTGCGTCGTCAAGCAGGACACTGCCCAATACGTTGCTTCAAATATTCCGGGAAATATTTTGGACTGGAAAGAAAACTATCTTGTTGGTTCCGCTCGAATAGCCAGACGATATGAGCGGGAATCACGACCATCAACAATGCAATGCCTAGCCAAACCACGGTTGTTCGCGAAAGGAGCAAATCCAGCATATCCCTCAAGGGACTCGAAGGTTGGACCGTTTGGCCGGTATCCCGCACTAGGATCTGCAACCCACTTTGCAACGTCGGAAGTGAGAAATCGAAATCCCTCGTCCCGCGCGGCCGTTATAACTACCGGTGACGCGATGATATCGACCGTCTTCGAGCGCAGGGCATCCTCCAGGGATTTCGCGCTAGTGAATGTCTGGTAGCTGGTCGATACCTTTAGGCGGGCCGCGATGGCGTTCCAGAGATCGATGCTGAATCCTCTTAGCTCGCCGTTTTGCTCCATCACAAAAGGAGGTAGGATTCCCACGGCCACACGGAGTTGTGACACGTTGCTCTGCGCCACGGCTACGGGCGAGAAGAATAGCGACGTGAGTAACGCCACAGTTGCACCGCCTGCGATTGCCATCAGCATGCAAGGACGAAATTTCATTTTAGCTTTGATCGGTGGCGCTCGCTCGAGATGGGATCAACTTCCGTCATACCGGCTCTTTCCTGGCATGCCCAGGCCTTGGCGGTCGGCGACGGATGCTTCCTGCTTCTCTTCAACGTCAGAGAATGCTCGAGTCGTGGTCGCTTCCAGCCGTTCGCGTTCATGTTCCAGTGCGGCGCGGCGCTCAACAGGAAGGGCTTCCATCAGATCGTCTAGCAAGGCCCTCATTCGGCGCATCACCTGCACGCTGGTTGCACCGCAGAAGCGAATCTCCTCCAGGGCTAGCCGCAGAAGATCGTCCCACGTAGGATGGGGGATGAACAGGCTCGGCGCGCCGTCCGCATCCTTGATCGCGCCAATCTCAAGACGTCGCCGGCCTAAGCGGAGAAGATGGTCCTGAATGTGATCGAGCGCCTGAACCGCGGTAGTCGGATCATTGATCGCTGGAGATAGAGCTTTGATTGCTATATCGACCAGAAGGCGTAGAGCATATTTCGGATCCTGGTCAAAGGTTCGATCCAATCCAGTATCGAATACGGCCCTCCACTTTTCGTCCCCGATCTGGAATTTACCCGCGACTACACGCATCAGCGACATACCCTCGACGAGAGCGTCGCCGACAGAGACGAGCACTTCCACATGGCCACCTATCTGCTTCGACAAGTTGAGTAACGCCTGCACGTTCAGGGCCTGAAGCGCCTGTGGCTTGCCCATATACATAACAGTTTGAGTGACAGGTGATTCGTTAAACTCGTTAGGTAGCCTAGCAGTGGCAGGCGTCTCGAATGCAGGATACATCTGTTCAATGACCTCGCGACCGAGATCTCCGGTGAACGCGAGAATGCGATTTATTTGTAGCAATCCTATCCTTTGAATCAAAGCTGCAAACATGCCGACGCTGGCAAAGCATCAAGATGATGACCAACCAACCGCAGAGAAAAGGAACTCTCCCAGAACCCGCTCGATCCACCCACGCCATGGCCTGCGATCGCGTACAAAAACGTAGCGGTGAAAACTCCGATCGAGTGCCAAATGATTGGGTCACGCGATACCCACATCACCAGCCGCGGCGAGTACGCCACCGCACTGAACTGAACCATGACGAATGCCAGCGAAAAAACGATTCCAGTCAGGGCGATCATCCCCGAGGTGATCGAAGAATAGAACGCTAAGGCTACCGATGCGCTTACTGGAGCCAACAGCCGCGGGAAGAGACGGGTTTCGATTCTAGGCAGAACAAAGCCAGCGATCAAAGCACACGCGGCGTACGAAAATGTAGTCACCCATTGGGGAACAGGTGAATGTTGACGTCGGAACATTACTCACCTTCCCGCTGAGGACTCGAATCGAAAGAGGTTCTTCAGGTCCATCGAATTATCTCCGCCCGCGAAACAACTGCCGCAGATGAAGGACGCCTACCGTCTCGATGAGCTCGCGCGAGGCTACGTTTTCATCGTAACTATCATTTCCATACGATGAGCTCGTGCTACCGCTGATTGTGTCGGAGCGATTCTACTTCCAGAAAACTGTCGACCATCTCTGCGAGGTCGTAGCGCTGTTTCCACCCCCATTCCTTCCGAGCGTATGTATCGTCATACGGCTTTGCGGAAACTCTATCAATTAGATTCTGAACGGGTTCATTGATTTGGTAGGTGATTTTCGCATGGGGCATTTTGGTTCGCACGCAGGCGACTAGCTCCGCGTGCGTCGGCGACGGTTTGGGACCGAGAATGATATAATTGGTCGTCCTGATTTGGGCCAAAGGCGACGCCGCGAGTTCGATGAACGCGCGCGCCGCGTCCTCGACATGGATAACCGGTATCCGGGTCTGAGGTCCGACGTAAGCCGCGTAGGGCCGGCGGTTAGCACTCTCTTCGATGGTCTTGTTGAAGTATTCGAGATAACCATGCGTCTCAGCTCCCGGACCGATCACATTGGGCAAACGGATACCCCGGTAATCCAGGCCATACCTGCGCTTGTAAAACAACCCCACGTTCTCCGAGAAAAGCTTGGCAGCGCCGTAGATAAAATCCGGACGCGTAACGCTGAAATCATGGATGACCGGCTCGGTCGAGTAGGCGCCGCTGAAGACGCTCATCGAACTGGCGAAAATGACCTGACGCACGCCAAATAGCTTGGATGCTTCAAGTATGTGGTACGTACCTATTGCATTTGCCTGAATACCAGCCGCCGGGTTGTCGTCGCACGCCGGCCCGAGCATCGCTCCCAAGTGATAGACGGTCTCGGGCTTGTGTGTTTGGACGAGCCTCAAAACATCGCTGAAGCAGCTAATATCGGCGCGTGTGATCTCCAAACGGTCGCGAAGATCCTGCAAGTGTCGCAAGGAGCCAGAGAGATTGCTAGCGACCACTCGTTCGCTTCTGGCCAATAGTTGGCGGACGAGATGTGAACCGACAAACCCAGTCGCTCCGGTGACCAGAACAATGCGCTTTTTCATCTCATTGCACAGGAAGTGAGAAGTCTTCTAGAGAGGGCTTGCTTAACGTTTTTCAGCTCGTCATTGACCTGGCGGTGACCAAGCCAAAAAGGCAACCTTTCTCTCATGATTTGCGCGTCACGACTGGGTCGTGCCACCCACCGGGCGGCGTGACCCGTTCAACCTCTTTCGGTCCCCAAGTTCCCGGCTCATATTCAAAGACCGGGGTCCTTGACTTCAACGCGGGATCAACTGCTTGCCACGCTTCTTCAACGTAATCTTGCCGCGCAAACAGAGTGGCATCACCGCTCATTGCGTCGGTTAGCACTCGCTCATACGCATCCACGCCCTGCACATCGGGATGGCGGCTGCCCATGGATCTCGACCGTTTCGGCTAGCGGCTCCGAGCCAGCCGCCATGACGTTCATCCCTAGGGCGATGGTGATCTCCGGGCTGACGCGGAACCGAAAGTAATTGGGTTGCAGGTTGAACTCTTTAAACATCGTTGGTGGTTTGCGCAGGCGAACGGTTATTTCCGTACACGTCACCGGCAGGTTTTTGCCGGCGCGGATGTAGAACGGCACCCCGCGCCAGCGCCAGGAATCGATCTCGAGTTTCAATGCGGCAAACGTTTCAACCTTGGAGTCTAGGGCCACACCCGGCTCCTCCCGATACCCGCGAAACTGGCCCCGAACCAGGTTCTTCGTCTCGAGGGGGAGCATGGCCTTGAGCACTTTAACCTTCTCGTCACGGATGGACTCGCTGTAGGTAATGGTCGATTCGGTAAACTGCCCCCCTCGTCGAACGCGTTGAGCAACACGCTGTTCAACTCTCGTGCTGATGCGAAATCGTTGCCGAAAGGCTTTTCGACTATGATGCGGCCACCCTTGGCGCAACCGGACTCCACCAACTTTTCCACGACACTGCTGAATAGAGCTGGCGGGATTGCCAGGTAGTGAGCGGGGCGCTTTGCGTCCTTAAGTCCGTTGCGCAATGCGAGAAACGTTGCCGGATCTTTGTAGTCTCCAGCCACGTAAGCGAGAAGGCCGGACAACTTTTCAAATGCTACTGGATCGAGTCCACCGCTCTTCCCAAGACTATCTTTCACTCGCGCCTTCAGTCGATCGAGATTCCAGTCGGCCCTGGCCACGCCAATAACCGGCACGTTTAGATGGCCACGCTTCAACATCACCTGGAGCGACGGGAAGATTTTCTTATAAGCTAAGTCACCGGTTGCGCCGAAAAAGACCAGTGCGTCGGCATGGGACTCGTTCATGATCCGTCCTAGTCCGATCATACCTATTTGCGTGGTTCTTGCGCTCCGTTGACTCTTCCACTTGTGAGAGATGCGTTGCCGCGCCTGCGCCGCGTTAGCAAATCCAGCATATTCCTCAAGGGACTCGAAGATCTGGCCGCATCGACCCTGAGGTCGCCGGCCGCCGCCAACAGAGCGAGCAAAAGGAACAAAAGAAGCGGGGCGAGAATCGCAGACGAGCCCCAAGGACCGCCATTAGCCCCACTGCGGCAGGCTCATTGCCCTTCGCCATCGCCGTGAAGGGCGGACCGTAAGGCGCGCCGGGGCAGACTGCAGCGATCAGCAGCCCCGCGGCTACCATGGGGCTAGGATGGAAGAGGAGCAACAGTGCCACCGCGGCCGCAGGCGCCAATAGACAGTTGGCGACAGTTGCTTGCGCTACCAAGCGCGCGTTCCGCGCCACGTGGACGACTTCACTGATGGTCACCCCGAGCCCGATGGTCACCATCATCTCAATCAGGGTGATGGTGACTCCGAGGTTGATCAGCCGGTCAACGGACATCCTTACCTCGCTGGTCTCTGGCTGCTGAAGGGTTCGTCGATTTCTGAGATCTGGCTAATTCCTCCGCTAAGATCGGAACGCCGAGATTGCAGGCTTGAACGCCTTGGACGACGCAGAGCTTCAGGACTTCCATGATCTCCTCCACGGTTGCCCCGGCTTTCAGCGCGTTCCTGATGTGGCGCCGTGTCCCAGGCGCGTACATGTGCGTGTAGGAGGCATCAAATGCGATACTCAGAAGCTCGACTTCTTTCGCTGACAGCACGCCACTCGCATAGATGCCTATGCCAGTAGCCATGAACTCATCTGTCCAAAGCGGGTCCAGTTCGCGAAATGGGTCCCACGCCTCATTCCACTGTCCAGCTGCTTTCATTTTGTCGCACGCGGGTGTAGGCATGGACGACTTCGGCATGGGTCGCACGCTCGCTGATTTTGCCTCTTCAAGAAGAATAGGCGCACCCAGACTGCACGAATGGATCGACATAACGGATGCGCACTTTAGGACCACTAAAATCTCGCTGCGAGTAGCCCCCGCTTCGAGTGCCGCGCGGATGTGACGGCGCGTGCCGTCCGGATTGAGATTGGTGCAGGCAGCATTCAAACCTACACCGATCAACTCGACGAGCCTGCGGGACAACACGCCGCTGGTCCAAGGGTTCGTAGTCATCTTCTCGCAGATCTCGGCCCACTGCGGATCCCATTGGCGAAGGGTATCCAGCGCGGGATCCCAAGGACCCATTTCCTCTTGGCGAGATCCGCTCTCATTGCCTGTCATGAATTCTTTTCTCCTATCAATTCAGGATTGCGGCGAAGTGGTTCGGCCGAACGCTTCGTCGATGATAGCCCGCAATCGTTGCATTGTTTCCGGCGGAGGCAGAGGGAAATCCTTCAGCTCGTAGACACGCCCGAGAAATCCGTACTTTGCTTCACCGAAGCGGTGATAAGGCAACAATTCATAGTTGACTACGTTTTTGTAAGGTCGGATAAACGCCAGGACGGCTCGGATATGTTCCTCATCATCATTGACGCCGGGAATAATAGGAGTGCGGGCAATGAACGTTTTTTCAGGAAAGGTTTCGTAGGCTCTCTTGTAGTTGTCGAGAATCCGCCGATTGTCAGTGCCGACCCACTTCTTATGTCGTTCCGGATCGGTGATCTTGTGATCGTGCAGAACCATATCCACTTGTGGCAGGACCTGCTGCATGAACTCCCACGGCACATTACCAGCGGTCTCGATCGCGGTGTTGATTCCTCGCTTGTGCGCCTCTGCAAGCAGGGCCGCGCAGAAGTCGTGTTGTAAAAGACATTCGCCGCCGCTAAGCGTGATCCCGCCTCCGGACTCGCGATAGAAAGCATCATCCTGCTCGACCTCAGCCAAGACCTCATCGATCGTCGTCTCATGGCCGAAGAGATTGAGAGCACCCGTGGGACACACTGCCGTAGTTTCTGGACCACAGTCACTGGCCAAATCCCAATTGACATGCACGCGGTCATCGGGACCATCGAGCACGAACAGCGCACCCTCAGGACACGGCGGCTTCAGGCAAAGTCCGCATGCCTTCTTGCCGATACATTTGCTGACGTTGTAGGCGAGTTCCGGCTTCGGATGGATGCTCTCGGGATTGCAGCACCATTTGCAGCGATTGGAACAAAACTTCAAGAAGACGGTAGTGCGGATCCCGGGGCCGTCGTTGGTGCAGAAATGCTGGATATTAAGTACCAGCGCGGTACCTTTTGCTTGTTGCTCCATCATTCGACCTCAGTCGCCGAGAGACATCCCCAGCTCACGAGCGACGTGAACGAATTCACTGTCAATCGGCACTGTGCGGTATCGGTTGATCGCCTCGGGCAGGGGGACCAGCTTTAAATCTGGCGGCTGAAAGGCGAGCATCACTCCACTCTTACCGCTCTTGATGGCGCGGACCGCTCCTGCGCCATACGCTAGTCCCAATTGCCGATCGACGGCGGTAGGAGCGCCACCGCGAACCAATTGGCCTAGCACTATCGGAAACGTTTCCAGGTCCGTCCTTCGCTGCAATTCCAAGGCTACCCTCTCAGCAGTGATTCCAGCGCGCTCAATCACGCGTGCGCCGTCACCAAATTCAGGGTCCGAGAGAGGAGACAAACTGGCTCTAAGGTCACTCGACCGTGCTGGTCTACGATCTAGAGAAGACGCAACGCCCCGTGGTAGAGGTATCGAGCCCTCGGCGGCAACTACCAAGGCTGGTTTGCGTCCGGTCCTCTCGCTCTCGAGCAGTCTGGTTGCAACTTTACTCAGGTCGTAGGGAATCTCCGGAATCAGCACAGCGTCCGCCCCCGCGGCCATTCCGGCTTGGAGCGCCAGCCACCCGGCATGCTGTCCCGGCACTTCGACGACCGCCAAGCGATGTACGTCACATGCACCTGCGCGAATGCGTTCGAGGGTCTCGGTCGCACAGCTCAAAGCGGAATTGAAGCCAAAGGAGAGAGCCGTTGCAGCAATGTCGTTTTCGATCGATTTGGGAATGCACACCGTTTGGAGTCCTTTGCGGGAGAGCTTGAAAGAAACGGTAAGAGCATGAGTCCCAGTAATCGCACTTGCTCCGACGATCGAGATAACCGTATCGATCTTTGCGGCCTCGATTATGCTCAGCAACTCGGCGGAGCGGTCTATCTCCTCGACCTGATTGTCAGCATTAAGGGTGCGAATCCGGAACGGATCTGTCCGCGCCGCCGTGCCCAAGATGCTACCTCGTGTGCCGTTCAGGTTCTCGACTTCTTTCGGACTCAGCTTGAACCATCCGCCATCAGGATAACGGTCAGGAAAGAAGAGCCCGTCGTAGCCGTCGCGAATGCCAAAAACTTCCCATCCCAGGCGCGAGGCCGCGAGGACCGCACCGGTAACGACCGCATCGAGACCTGGTACATAACCACCGCCCGAATTGATCGCGATTCGCTTTGATGCTCCTGTCATGAACACTCCCCTTGCCGGCCCCCGGCCCGCGCGACTTTAGCTATTACCATGGGTCTTGGCGGCCTCCATGCGTTGCCTGACGATCGCGCGTAAGTCTTCTCCGAAACCAGTAAGCAGTCCTCCGTCGACGGCGACCAGCTGACCTGTAATCATGTCGGCGCGATCGCTGGCGAAGAAGCTCACGGCCTCACCGATTTCGTCGATCGAACAGAAGCGTCCGAGTGGAACGAGCCGCTTGGTAACGGTCGCCCGAAACTCGGCCGTGCTCCCTTGTTCCATCAATGGAGTCAGTACACCTCCGGGGCAAATCGTGTTCACGGTAATCTTGTGGTCGGCCAACTCCCACGCCAGGTGCTGGGTCAGGCCCGCTACACCGTGTTTGGACACCGTATAATCGACGCTTCCGAAAAAAGTCATACGTATAGCTGCAGTAGAACCGATATTGACGATCTTGCCCTTACCCCTTGCGATCATCGCGGGGATCACGGCCTGGCAGCATAAAAAGACGCCCTTGAGATTTACGCCGAGCACGCGATCCCATTGTTCCTCGGACAGGTCCTTGGCTAGCGTGGGTGGTCCTTCGATGCCTGCGTTGTTCACCAGAGCGTCGACGCCGCCGAATTGTTTGACGGTCTCGCCGACCATCGCCTGAACCGATGTCTTGCTGGCGACATCTGCGGTAAACGCGAGCGCGCGGCCACCTGTTGACTTGATCTTCTCGGTGGCCTTGTTGGCATCCTCGAGATTGCGGTCCGCAACGACCACCTTTGCGCCTTCGCGAGCGAGGACTTCCGCGATACCTTGGCCGATCCCGCGTCCGGCGCCGGTAACGATGGCGACTTTGTCTTTAAGCTCCATAATTTCTTTCCTCTCTCCGAGCTCATACCGCGACTCTTGGGAGAGACTGGTGACGATTGCCGTTCTGATCAGGCCGGCATCTCTTCCTCAGTCCGCGCGATGATCTCGGCCTGCTGCATCGGTGAAAGGTCGACAAAAAATGCAGAATAACCGGCAATCCGGATGACCAGGTCGCGATATTTCGCAGGGTCCTTTTGGGCGGCGATCAATGTTTGCCTATTGATGATGTTGAACTGGACGTGCCAGAGCTTGAGCTCGCACCAAGTCCGGATTACCGACATGAGTCTGCGGGTGCCTTCCTCGCCGGATACGGTCGAGGGCGTGAACTTCATGTTGATCAAGTCTGCGCCTTTCTCCCTGTAGCCGCCGGCTCGAGCCCGCGCCATGGAGTGCAAGGTCGTGGTCGGACCCTTCACGTCCATGCCGTGAGATGGCGATATCCCTTCGGAGAGATACTCGTGGGCCGGGCGACCGTTCGGCGTCGCCCCCACGACGTGCCCCATCGGGACGTGGACCGTGACGGGGACCGATCGTTGCATGTAATGCTGGCCCGGGCGAACCGGATACTTGCGAGCAAATTCCAGCTGGACCCGTTCGATCTCGAACCCGATGTTATCAACCCACTCGATCCCGTTACCGTATTTGGGAGCGTTCAGGCACAATTGACGAATCGTTTCCTTCCCCTCCCAATTCCTTTCGATCGCGTCCAGCATTTCATCCCAAGTGAGCTTCTTGGTGTCGTAGATCAGATGCTTGATCGCAGCCAGCGAATCGATGGCGGTGCCTTTGCCCATCGTTTCAAGACAGGGCAAGTCGATAGCGCCCGGGATATATTCCCCGTGGTGGTGAAGGTCGAGGCACTGCCTCATCGCTAGATCATGGAGCATCGAGTCCATCGGGGCGGCAAAGAACTGCGGCTTCAGCATTACCGCCACGGACTGCTGAATCATCACGTGTTTCGTGAAGTGCTCAAGCTGCGCACGGAAGGCGCTCCACAGATGCTCGTACGTTGCAAAAGTCCTGGGATCGCCAGTCTTGAGGCCGAACTGCTCATCCTTCCAAATCTTGCTCTTGCCGTCCCGCAAGGTCATCTCGATGACGGCCCCGAGGTTGGTCCCGGTATTACCTGTGATTTGTGTCTCTCTGTTTATGAGACGCGACTCGCAGCAGCCCGAGCAAGCGTAATCTAGAGCTTCGGGTACGGTTGCCCCGTTGCTCAGATAAAATGGCACGATGTTCTCATCGTTGATGACTTTTGGGCGCCCCGTGCCGTCCTTGATGGCCTCAGCGACTGAGTGCAGGAAGCGATCCGGTGTATTGGCGTGGATGCGGACCGTGATTTCGGGATAACTGCACGGTAGAGGCCGCGCAGACTCTAGGATCACATAGGACAAACCGTTCGTGGCATCCAGCCCGTCGACCGTTTGCCCACCAATCGTAACCGGCTCAAAGTGCGCGAAACCTTCCATGCTTGCCGCTGCGGACGGCGACAACTTCACTTCTGTGCTCTGCCACATGTTCAACCAGACACACTGAAGCAACTCCTCCGCAGACTCCGTTGAGATCTGGCCCTCGGCGAGGTCCTTCTGGTAGTAGGGGTAGAAGTACTGGTCCATCCTCCCCATGCTGACTTGGCCGCCGATGTTCTGCTCAAGCCTTGAGAACAATTGCGTGAACCACTGCGATTGGAGAGCTTCGCGAAAGGTCCGTGCCGGGTTCTCGGGCACCCAAGCACACGCCTCGCTGATTTCCTGGAGCTCCTTCTTCCGCTGTGGTTTCTCCTCCCGCGTAGCCATTTCTGCCGCGAGCCCGGAATATCTCGTTGCCCAGATCGACATGGCGTCGCATGTGATGATTACTGCTTCAAGGAATGGTGTTTTCTGGGCAAGGTCGTAGGGGTGTTCCAGCCCGGCCAATTTGGCTCGCGCCTCGTCCCGGATGCCCTTGCAACCACGGGTTAGTATCTTCCCAAAATCGTGGGCCCAGTTCTGGGAGTGGCGCCACACTGCCGTACACATCAGCATTCCGGTCTGCCCCGATTTGTTGTTCGGATCAGGCCCGAAGATAAGATGCCTGGTTTCTTCCGGCAGCGCCTTGACGAAGGCTGTATTGAAATCCTTGCCGTTCCAGTATGGGAAGAGCACCTCTTCGATCGCGTTCTCGTCCTCGGGAAGGACGGTGACCGAACGAGCGGGGATTGATCCCTGCCCTCTCTTGTCCTTGATCGACTTGAAAACGCCCAGGGCCTCTTTCATCAGACTGCCATCAAGCTCCCCATAGACGAGCCCGTAACGGCCAAACCAGGTGTTAGGTCTGCCGACGATAAGTTCGTCATCGAAGATGGTTACAGGGATGTTCTCGGCGATGTGCTTCAGCGCTTTCGCCCAACGAAGCACGAGTGGCTGGCCTTCCGTAGTTTTGAACGATTCGGTAAAGAGAATCGCGCGGTCAAGCGTCAGCCGGGGGTCTCCGTAGTTCCGAATCAGCTCGATCATTCGCAGGATCCGCTCTGTCACGTTTCCGTGCAAGGCCTTCTTGCCACTTTCAATTGCTTCCTCTTGTGCAGAGAGTACCCGTGCAGGCCCTGCGCCCATTGGCTCTTCTCCTAGCGGAAATTACTGCTAAACCTGCTCATGATCATTACTCGGCGATGAATTGAGCGACGCATATTCCGTACCGAGTCGTCTGTTCACAGTCACCACCGATCGGAATTACCACCCATTCTTGACTGTTTCTTAAGGAGACATTTTGTTCCCTAAGGAGCCAGCCGAAGTGACCGCAAGTCGGGGGTTATCTGCTGAAATGACGCGCCGCCGGGGTCACCGCGTCTGCGTTCTCGCCACTATTCATCCGGCGCGGTTTTTGGATCGGGAAGGGGATCACCTCAATTTCGGCTCCGCGCGCCACTCTCGTTGTATGCAATCGAAAGTTTAGAGGGTTGTCACAGCACGCCCCGGACGATTCGTCTCAGTGTAGGCGCTGCGATTAGGGCCGGCGCGCCAAGATGGCGGCCTATTAATCCAGATCGCGCGAAAGTTCGTCACGGCGCGGCTCACCGTCATATCGATCAAACTCTGCAATGGCCGCACGGGGTCCTGGCTAAACGCAAGCGCGCCCGAGGAATTGTTGATTCGTGCGGGGCAGACTCCGTCAGCTGAGCGCGCGTTGCCGACGCAGCCTTGAAGCCCTTCGACCTCCAATCTTGCGGACTCCTTTTCACCAATCGTTCGCTAACACTGCGCAGTTCCTTCGCCACACTCTCCGGATGCCCGAGAAGCTCACTGTAAGAATCTTGAGACCCTAGCTGCGTCCGAGCGCGAACTCGAGATCGTCGATGACGAGATGCAGCGTGCCGATTAGCCCGTTTTGCGCCAACCATTAATTCTGCGCTATCAACGAATCTTGGTTGCGGTCATGCGGGCGATGGTCTGCTTGCCGGAATGCGAGTTAGGTTGCGAAGCAGAACTTTCAGAACCCTTTAGACCCAGACACAGGGCAGCACCATGGGGAGAAGGTACAGACCGGAAACCCAAAACGGGAACATTTCTCAATTTCCACTGCCCTTGATACTCGGTTGTGAGCTCACCATTTCCTCCTCCGAGGGGCCTGAAATGCCTCGAAAGGGACACGTTGCGTAAGTGGCGCCAACAGATAAACTGTCACAGCGAGAAAATCCGTGGCTGGAGGATTTTCTTCAACCTCGATTTCTGTAGGGGCAAAGAACAGGCATGCTTGTTGCGCTGTCAAAATTCTGGGCTAGGTCGGCGCCGTCGGGTTTGTCCTGCGAGTTGTCGGAGTTTTAGGATTCGCGGCCGAGTATTAAGGCGAAGAATGGACGCACCAGAAAACGAAGAGTTCAGCAGACTCCAGGAAGCTCACGAGAAGCAAGTACCTTGGCGCAAGTGGGGACCCTACCTATCCGAGCGACAGTGGGGTACCGTTCGCGAAGACTACAGCCAAACCGGCGACGCCTGGAACTTTTTTACCCACGATCATGCGCGATCTCGCGCCTACCGCTGGGGCGAGGATGGTTTGGCTGGCTTTTCCGACGACAAGCAGCGCCTGTGCTTTGCTCTAGCTCTGTGGAACGGCAAGGACCCGATACTCAAGGAGCGCCTGTTTGGCCTTACCAACAGCGAAGGCAACCATGGCGAGGACGTCAAGGAGTACTATTTCTATCTCGATTCGACGCCGACCCACTCATACATGAAGTACCTCTACAAGTATCCTCAGGCGGCCTATCCGTATTCCGACCTAGTGGAGACAAACCGGCGGCGCAATCGCAACGAGTTTGAGTATGAACTGATCGACACCGGCATTTTCAATCAAGATCGCTATTTCGACGTGTTCGTCGAGTATGCCAAGGAAGCTCCCGAAGACGTTCTGATCAAGATCACTGTAAATAACCGCGGTCCCGACGCTGCTCATCTGCATCTGCTGCCGACACTGTGGTTTCGAAACGACTGGGCGTCGTGGATCGCGAGACCCTCGGCAAAACCGCTGCTAAAGCAGATCGACGGACCTCCGGGTACAAAGGCTGTTGCTGCGATACACGCGGGGCTGGACACCTATCATCTCTACTGCGCCGGCGATGTGCCCTTGCTCTTTACCGAGAACTCAACTAACCATGCGGCGCTCCACCTCGACTATCCCGATGTTGGACCGTACCTGAAGGACGGAATCAACAACTATGTGGTCCACGGCCAGAAAGAGGCGGTGAACCCCAGTCTAGAGGGTACCAAGGTGGCGGCACACTATCAGTTCAACATCGGTCCGGGTCAGTCGGCTACCGTCCGCTTGCGTCTCACAGCTCACGCACTGACCGAGACGTTCGCCAAGGGCAAGAGCCTCCCGTTCGGGATAGCTTTCGAAGATACATTCGCAGCGCGGCTGAAGGAGGCTGATGATTTCTACAAATCCTTGACGCCTCCGTCTGTATCACCAGATGCCGCCAACGTGATGCGCCAGGCGCTCGCCGGTGCGCTCTGGTCCAAGCAGTATTACTACTGGGACGGTGATGCGTGGCTTGATGAGCATCACGCCCACCCTCTCCACCGACCAAGCCGCCACTTCCGGAACTGGGAGTGGTTCCACATGATCAACGACGACATCATCTCGATGCCCGACAAATGGGAGTATCCTTGGTACGCGGCCTGGGACCTCGCCTTCCACACGATCCCGCTTGCGATAGTGGACCCAGACTTCGCCAAAGACCAAATGCTTTTGATGCTCCGCGCTTTCTACCTACATCCTAGCGGCCAGATGCCCGCATATGAATGGAACTTCAGCGACGTCAACCCCCCAGTCCACGCCGCGGCGACGCTTTTCCTCTACCGTACCGAGCTCGCCCTGCGTGGTAAGTCGGACGTCGATTTTCTCAAATCTGCCTTTAACAAGCTCTTGCTGAACTTCACCTGGTGGGTGAACCGTAAGGACCGCTTTGGCGAGAACGTTTTCGAGGGCGGATTTTTGGGTCTCGACAACATCGGCGTGTTCGATCGCAGTGCCCCTCTACCGACGGGAGGTTATCTGGAGCAGGCCGACGGCACGGCTTGGATGGGGGTATTTACGCAGATGATGCTCGAGATGGCCGCGGAGCTAGCTCCCCACGATCGCTCCTACGAAGAGATGGTTTTCAAGTTTGCAGAGCACTTCCTCCTAATAGCCGCAGCGATGAACAAGC
>JASHQJ010000298.1 GCA_030037595.1 Candidatus Binataceae bacterium | reverse complement strand
TTTTCTCCGTGCCGTGAGCGAGCTCGGACTCGCGCACTAGTTTTCACGATGGGATTTCTTTATCCCGGCGGGCTGATTTTCTTCGTGATCGTGCCGGTCCTGATCGGCGCGTATCTCGCCCGCGAGCGTCCTGCCCGCGTGATCGTTTCGAGCGCCGGCGCATTTCGCGCGCTGCGCGGCTTTCGACGCGAGCGCTTTGGCGGCCTGCCGCGCCTCGACTGGACGTTCTTCCTCGAAACCCTAGTGCTCTGCCTCGCCGTGCTCGCGATTGCGGGCACGTACGTGCTCCGCCCGAGCAATCCACTCGCGGTAGTGATCGACAACTCGGCTGCGATGCAGGCGAAGACTGCCTCGGGCAAGACGCGTTTTAAGCTGGCGCTCGAAAAAGCCGACGCGATGCTCGCCAACGAGGACGGCGCTAGCCCGGTCTCCGTTTATGTCACCGCGCCCCAACCGCATCGGATCGCGGCGCCATATTCGACCATCACGGAAGCGCGTGCCGCGCTCGTCGAGCTGAAGCCAATCGACGCGCCCAACCAGCAATCGGCGCTCACTGCGATGCTGACGGATATCACGTCGGAGGGACGCTTCAATCGAATCATCTACGCGGGTGCCAACGCGTTCGCGCCGCCGATTCCACCCAAGATTCACGCGATCGCGGTCGGCGACCCCGTTTCGAATGCCGGTATCGGATCGTTTTCGCTTCGGCGCGAGGCCTTCGGCGCCGAGGCACTACACGCGGCGCTCACGGTCGGCAACTTCTCCACGGAGTCGAAAAACTTCGAAGTTGCGATTTCGGGCGACGGCCACGAGCTCGGCCGCGCGAAGCTCACGCTCGGGTCTGGCGAGACCGGCGCCGTCGAGTTTCCCTCGCTCGCGCCTGCGCGCGTTTATCGCGCGGAGCTCTCGCCTGCCGACGATTTCGCGCTCGACAATATCGCCTATGCGACCGCGGGCGCGGTCAGGTCGGTGCCGATTGTTTTCGTGAGTCCGACGCCGAGCGACGCCGACGGCCTGAACTCGATTCCGGGCGTGTCCGTGACGACACGCACGCCCGATTCGTTCACGCCCGCCGATCTCGCCGCCGCCGATCTTGCGATCTTCGAGTACACCGTGCCCAAGGATTTGCCGCCGGTTAATTCGCTGCTCGTCATGCCGCCTGCCGGTGACCCGGTTTTCAATTTCACGACCACCGCAGCGGCACCGCTGCAAATCGCGGGATGGCGCAACACCGATCCGCTCACCGATTCGGTAAACTTCCGGCTCCTCAATCTCCAGCGCGGCGAGTATCTCGCGCAGAATCAGTGGATGTCGGCAGTAGTCAGCGGCGACGGCGGCGCACTCGTACTCCGCGGCGAGCGCGGCGGTCATCGCTTCGTCGCGACAGGCTTCAATCCCTTCCCATATCTCGGGCGGCGGAACCTCCCGATGTCTGTGCTGACGCTCAACGCGCTCGGCTATCTTGCCGGCCTCGGCCAGAGCAGCGCGGGATTTCGCACCGGACAACCGTGGCTCGTACCCGCCGGTGTGAACCGCGTCGTTTTACCGTCGGGACGAAAGCGCAGGACCACACCCGGCACGCTTTTCACCGACGTCGATCAGCAGGGCGTCTATGAACTCCAAACCGACGACGGGTCGCGCACGCCGCGCGCGATAAACCTTGCTGATCTCAGCGTCTCGGATTTGCAGAATCTCCCACAGCTCCGAATCGAGCCGACGAGCGGCGCGGAAGCGCAGCCGGCCAACGAGAAGTCGGCGCTCAGCTCGCAGTTGATCATCGCGATAATCGCGCTGCTCGCGCTCGAGGCGCTGATCGCGTACCGGCGCCGCCGCCGCGTGCTCGTGGAGGCGTGAGCGTGCTCCCCGATTTCATCCCGCACGATCTGACGCTCGCGCATCGAGAGGCACTCTACCTGCTCGCCGTGCCTGCGGTGGTGCTGGTGTGGGGGCTCATCTTCGCACGCGAGTTGCGCCGAATCTGGGCGCCTATCATGCGCGCGTTCGTGCTCGCTCTGTTCGTGCTCGCGCTCGCAAATCCGCAGCAGGTGATGCGTAGCGAAGGCGCTGCGCGTCCGGCCGTGGTCGATGCGTCCGCGAGTATCACGCCCGCGATGCGTAAGTGGACAGCCGCGCTGCTTCGCGATCAGCTGAAGCTCCGCGGCAGCGACCCGGCCCTCGCGTTCGCCGGAAAGACGATGCCCGGCACGATCGAATCGGTCGAGAAGGATTTCGACTCCGACCGGCCGTGCAACGCATGCGCTCCTGGGGCCACCGATATCGAGACCGCACTCTTCCATCTCGCGGCCGATCCCGACGCGCACGGCGGTCCCGCCGTACTGGTGACCGATGGATGGCAAAATCGCGGCGACGTGGGACGCGCAATCAGCGCACTGCTCTCGGCGCAGATTCGCCTCGATATCTTCACGCCGCCGGGCGCCAAGTCGATTCCCAACGTCGCGATGACCGCGCTCACGCTCCCTCCCGCACTCACCAAGGCCGAGCCGTTCGCGCTCGGCGTCACGATGCAGAATCTCAACGACGTCGACGTACCGGGGACCATCACCGTCTATCGCGACGACGCGCAGATCGATCAGCGGAAGGTGACGCTCAAGCCAGGCGAGCAGCGTTTCGATTTCCCAGTGCGAACCGAAGCCGCCGGACTCGCGTCATACAGCGCGAGCTTCAAAGCCGATAATCCCGCGTTCGACGTTTACCTCGAAGACGATTCGCTCAAGGGATGGGTCGGCGTCGGCGCGCAGCGCAAGTTGCTGATTCTGACTGACAACACGCGCGACGCGCAGTACCTCGACACGGTGGTGCGCCGGATGGGCCTCGACCCTACCGTGATTCCTCTTACCGCTGGCCAATGGAATGGCAGCCTCGCGGGCTACGATGCGATCCTCCTCAACAACGTGCCGCGCGAACGGCTCGCACCGGCGGCGCAATCCGCGATGGCTGCCTACGTCGAACGGGGCGGCTCGCTCGCGATGATCGGTGGCGATTCGAGCTTCGGCCTCGGCGGCTATGAATCGAGCCCGCTCGAAAAGGTGCTGCCGGTCATCATGAAGCCGCCGCAGCATCGCGAGCGCAAACGCGCGCTGGTGCTGATCATCGACAAGTCGGGTTCGATGGGACGCAACGACAAGCTCAACTACGCGAAGGCTGCTGCAATCACGGTTACGAAGAACCTCAAGGATTCCGACTTGGTGAGCGTAATCGGTTTCGACTCGCAGCCGTTCGTCGTGGTGCCGCTGCAGCCGTTCAGTGAGTCGAAGGCCTACTTCGCCAAGATGGTCAACCAGCTCGCGGCGCACGGCCAGACTTTTCTGATTCCGGCGCTCAGGCAGGCTGAGCACGATCTCGCGGGGAGCGGCGCGCAGGTGATGCACGTCGTCATCCTGACCGACGGCGAGACGGGCGGGACCGCAGATATGTACTACGACCTCGTCTCGCGGATGCATCACGAGATGGGCGCGACCATTTCGGCGATCGCGATCGGACGTGAAGCGAATGTCGCGCTGCTGCAGTCGATCGCGCGCTACGGCGGCGGCGCTTACTACCAGACCGACAGCCCGCAAAATCTGCCCGATCTGTTCGTTGAGGATTTCCAGGCGCACGGCGGCGAGGCGACGATGGTCGAGAAGAGCTTCTCGCCGCGGACAGTCGCGCCCGACGAAGTGCTCAAGGATCTCGCGGGTCGCCAGCTGCCCGCGATCCTGGGCTACGACTCGACCGACTTGAAACCGCACGCCGATATGAGCGTGTACGTCGATCGCAGCGGCACGAAGGAGCCAGTCGTCGCGAGCTGGAAGTACGGCGCGGGCAAGGCGCTTGCCGTCACTACCGACGCGAGCGGGCGATGGTCTGGTCAGTGGGTGCGGTCGAACGTGTTCCAGCCGGTTTGGGATCGGCTGCTCGGCTGGATGACGCCGGAGGCGCCGTCGGAACCGAAGATCGACGTGGCGCTCGGCTACAACGACAGCCGGATCAACATCAAGCTGACTGATTACGGCACCGAGAGCACCGGAATCGCGCACGTCGTTAATGCGATCGTGACGCGGCCCGACGGGAGCAAGATCGAAACTACTCTCAGCGAAGACGTGCCCGGCGAACTGTCGGGCTCGGTCGAGGCGGCGGAGCCGGGCAACTATTACTTCCAGGTGCGCGCGCCGTTCGGCAAGGATCAAAAGTTCCCGCCACTCGCCTACACGGTGAGCCCGGCGGTGAATGCGGAGGTGCCGCGGCCCGAGCCGAACTTCGGCTTGCTTGAGCAGCTCGCATCGGCCACGGGAGGGCGGCTGAATCCTGCCGTGTCGGAAATTGCCAACGCGCGGCCGGTGATCGAGCGGCGCGAGTCTTTGAATCCGTTCCTGATCGTCGCCGCGATGCTCCTGCTGGTTGCCGAGGCGCTGGTGCGGCGGCTCACGGCGTAGAATTCGCGCGGAGAAGTTCGATGAGCGACGAAATCGTCCACGCCGATCACAACCTGCAGCGCAAGTATCCAGCGCAAATCAAGTTCTGCCCGCTATGCGGCGGCACGATGGATTTTCGGACCGTGATGCCGGACAACAAGCGGCTCAAGGCCTGCACGCAATGCGGCTTCGTTCATTTTCCACAGCCCAAGCTGGTCGCGGGCTGCCTGGTCGTGGACGCTGAAGGGCGCGCCCTGCTGCTCCGCCGCGGTAATCATCCGCGCCGTGGCAAGTGGACCTTCCCGGGCGGTTACGTCGATTTCGGCGAGACTGTAGGCACTGCGGCGCTTCGCGAGACGCTCGAGGAAGTCGGGATGCACGTAAAGCTAGGCGACCTGCTCGGCATCTACGCCGATCCCAAGCATCCGAGTCCCGCGATCGCGGTTTTCCTTGCGGAGCCGAGTGACGATCCCCCGAAACGCACCGAGGAAGCGTGGCAGGTGAAGTTCTTCGCGCCGGACGAAATCCCTTGGCAGGACATCGCGTTCCACACGACCGAAGCGGCACTGCGCGACTGGCTTAAGCGGCTGCAGGTGAGTGAATAATCGCCTATTATTGAGGCAAAATGCATTTCGCACGATTAGCCTTGCTTTCGCAATTGTGCTAAAAAAATTAATCTCCTCGGCCTCCGCGCCAAGGCCATTTCGATTTCTGGAGGTGGCTTCATGGAACGCGTGGAAGTGGTTGGTGACGAGGTCTTCATCCTGCGAACGCGCCAACTCGGCCCGCAATGCTGGCGCTGCGATCTCTACGAAAGACTCGACCGCGACGGCGGCTTCGAAGAATTTCTGTTCGAGGACTTCGGCGAGTCGGAGACGGAAGCGATTGCGATGGCGTTGCAGGACGCGCACGACCCGAGCCATCAGCACAATCACTATCGTCACTAGGCCGGATTGTTTCTCAGCAAAATTTCAGGCGCGGAGGTTTGCGCGGCGACCGCGTCATGCCTTGCGCGCAAGCGGCTTCAGGATCTGACGTTCGTAATCCTCGGCAACTGTAGCGAGCGTGTCGGCCTCCTCGGGTGATTTGTCATCGCGACTCCTCACGATACGCGCGAAGCGCAGCGCCATCCCACCCGAGTACGTCGGACTCCGCTGGATATCATTGTAGGCGACCTCCACGACGATCTTCGGCTCGACGAAAACCGTACCGCCATGCTCGGCGGTCTTGAGCGCGAGCAGCCTTTCGGTCATCTCGCGGAACTGATCATCGGTGAGACCCTTGAAGGTCTTGCCGATCATCGCGAGGCCGCCGTCCGGTCCGTTGCGCGCGGCGAGGTGATAGTTCGAGAGCCATCCGTGGCGGCGGCCGTAGCCCCACTCTGCCGCGATTATCACGAGGTCGAGCGTGCGCACGTGCTTGATCTTGAGCCAGCCCTTGCCGCGCGCGCCGGGAGTATAGGCGCTCGCGAGCGACTTGGCGACGACACCCTCGTAGCCCGCCGCGATAGACTCGCGGAAGAACTGTTCCGCCTGAGGCAGCGTCGGATTGATTGTCCGCGTCACCGTCGTGAGGCCCGCGCCGTTCGCCAGCTCGGCGAGCGCGTCGGTTCTTTTAGAATAACTCCTATCGATTGTGAGTGCGCCGTCGAGCGCCAGCAGGTCGAAAAGGTAGAGGCGGATTGGCTGCTCGACTCGGAGCCGCTCGACATCCCGCGTGCGTCCGAAACGTCGCATCAGCTCCTGGAAGGCGAGCGGGCGATCATCGGCGCCGACTGCAATCACTTCGCCGTCGATGATTGCGGCGCGCTCGCCGAGGCGGCGCACATCCTCAGCAATCTCGGGTAGGCTCTCGGTGATGTCGTTGAGGCGCCGCGAAAAGATCCGCACCTCGCCGCCAGGTAGGTGATGAATTTGCACGCGCGCGCCGTCAAGCTTCTGCTCCAGTGCGAAGTCGCGCCCAAGAAGCGCAAACGCGTCGGCCACCTCGTTGGCCGGCTGCGCGAGCATCGGCTTGAGCGGCTTGACCGCGCGCGACGGCGGCCGCGCCGCCGCTGCTTCGATTGCGCCGCCCTCCGGCGCGCGCAGGATTCGCACCACGCGGCCCACGTCACCCTCGAGCTGGTTGATGCGGCGCACGTCGGCAACAGGATGGTTTGCCATCCGCGCGATCGCTTCGAGCATCATGCCCTCGCTGACGCCGTGGCGCATTTCTCGAATCAGGATCTTCGCGATGTACTTGCCCTCGAGCGCGCTCGCGCCTTCGAAGAGTTCCTTCAGCGCGGCAAGCTTGCGCGTGCGCGCATGGCGCCCCTCGAGATCCGCGATTTCGTGAAACTTGCGCTCGAGCTCGGCGATCGTGAGGGTCGGCTCGGGATCAACGGCGCGCCGGCGGAGCATCATCTGCATCGCTTCGCCGAAATCTTCCGCCGCAGTGAAAATCTCCTCGCCATCGTCCTCCGTGCCGGTGATCTCGGCAACGATTTTCCAGATCGCGCGCCCGCTCACCTGCAGGCGCTTCTCTTCGCCCTGCTCGAGCGCGCGTCCGACCATGAAACGCGCGGCGATTTCCGCCTCGTCGATGCTGAGCACTGCGAGAAAGGTCCCGACCGTCTCAGCCATCTTTAGGCGGCTCTGCGTCTGCCCCAGCTCCTGGCATACAAGTGCGAAGTCGTGAAACAAGGCCACGTCCGAGTTTAAGACGCGTGGCGCGCGCTCTGGCAAGAGCCGGACGCTACCGACATTGAAGAAGGCGTCTGGCGCGCTGCGGATCGCTAATCCTCGATCGGATGCTCCTTCACGAACGACACGAAGACTTGGAGGAACTCTTCCATGCCTTCGTGCATGAAGCTGTGTCCGACGCCGGGGATGATGTGCAGCTTCGCGCCCGGAATCCGGCCCGCCAAAAGCTCGGAGTTCTTCGCCGGGATGAGCACGTCTGCCGCGCCCGTTATCACCAGCGTCGGCGCTTCGATCTGCGTTAGCCGGTTCCATGTCTTCAGCGTGTAGGTGCCTTCGAGCTGGCGCTGGAAGGCGAACGGCGGCGTCGGATACTTGAGCATCCGAGGAATCGCCGCCTCGAGCTCATCGCGATGCTTGGCGATAAAATCCGCAGTGTAACCGAGCGGCCATCCGCGCCGGATGATCTCCTCGGGCGCAACACCTTCGCGCGGTGCGGTCAGCACTTTGAGCGATTCGGGCGGCGGCGGCACCGAGTGCTGGCCGCCCGCCGTGGTGCATCCGAGAGTGAGCGTCGCGACACGCGGCTTGTGACGAAGTGCAAACTCCTGCGCGATCATGCCGCCCATCGAGACGCCGAAGATGTGCGCGGCGGGGATATTCAGGTTGTCGAGCAACCCTGCGGCGTCGTCGGCGAACATCTCGATCGAGTACGGCGCGTCGGGCTGGTCGGTCTGTCCCGTGCCGCGATTGTCGAACGTGATTACGCCGAACGACTCTGCGAGCTTCTGAACCAGCTCCGGCTGCCACATCGCGGAGCTCGCGCCGAGCCCCATGATCATCAGCAGCGGCTCGCCGTCGCCGTAAACGTCGTAGTGGACCTTGATGTCGCCGATTCTGGCCTCGGGCATGGCAACTCTCCTGAATGTCAAGTCTTATAGCGCGCAGTATTGGCCGAATTGAAGGAGCAAAACAAACCTCGTTCAAGGATTAGAAACACAAAAACCCTGTTCCTTGAGATATTTCACCGCATTGGCGTCGAGCGGCGTCTTGGGCGTGGCGTCGGCGCGCGCAACCGTTACGTGCTGCGGATCGAAATAACACATCAGGCGCACTTCGGGACCCGCCGGAATCTGGAAATCGATCGAATCGGGCATCGCGGCGCTGCCATAGGATTGGGATAGCGGCGGCGCTGAGGACGAGGAGGTCGAAGCGGCGCCCTTGTCGATCGCGGCGCACATCTTGCGCGCGTCGATATTGCAGGTCGTATCGGTCGACGGCGTTCCGGCGACCGCTGGCGGCGCAGGATTTTGCTGATTTGCACAGGCGGGAAGCTGCGACACGATTGCGCCGACCAAAATCAGATATAGTGCGCTTGACAGTTTCATTCGCTCCCCCTTCCTACCCCTTGTCATGAGCGGTTCGTAAGGGATCGGCCTGACGCGATCGGTCGCCTGGCTTCCTCGGAGAGACGTCATTACCTGGAATACTTCGGGTCTTCTTGAACGCCGATCTTAACCACGCGACGATGCTCCTGTTCAACAGGAGAAGCAGCATGCAAGCAGCAGTTCTTAGGGCATTCGGATCGTCCCTCTCGATCGAGACAATCCCCGATCCGGTTTTGGGCACCGGCGAGGTAATCGTTGATGTCGTTGCGGCGGCCGTTCTTCCTTACGCGGCGGAAGTGATCAGCAGCGAACGCCCGTACCAGCTCGAATTGCCTGCTGTGCTCGGCCCGGGGGCCGTCGGCCGCGTGCGCGCGGTTGGTCCCGACGCGACCAGGCTCAAGGTGGGAGATTGGGTGTCGTGCGACAGCACCCTCCGGTCTCGCGATGATGCCGAGACTCCCGACATCGCGCTTCATGGCTGGACCTCGCGGGGCGAAGGTGGGTTGAGGCTCGCGCGTTATTTTCACAATGGATCCTGGGCAGAGCAGATGCTGGTGCCCACGGAGAACGCCGTTGCGATTGGCCCGATCAGCGCCGATGAAGCGGCGAAGTGGTGCCTGATGGGTCTGCTGCTGGTTCCTTACGGCGGTTTGCTCGCGGTCGATCTGAAGGCGGGAGAGACGGTGGTCGTCAGCGGTGCGACCGGCAACTTCGGGAGTGCAGCAGTAGTGGTGGCTCTCGCGATGGGCGCGGCGCGAGTGGTCGCTCCGGGCCGCAATGAGACGATGTTGAAGGATCTGTCGCGTCGATTCGGAGAGCGGGTCGTGACCGTCAAGCTGACGGGTGACGAAGACACGGATCGCGAAGCCATCATGTCGGCTGCCGGAGGTCAGGTGGACGTTATGCTGGAACTCATGCCGCCGTCGGTCGATGCGAGTGTGGTGAGGACGGCTGCGATGACCGTGCGGGAGTTCGGCCGGATTGTGCTGATGGGCGGAGTCCGCGGCGATCTGGCGCTTCCCTATCGCTGGATCATGCGCAATGGGATCACAATCCGTGGCCAGTGGATGTATCCGCGGACGGCCAACCGAAGCATGGCGAATCTCATCCGGGCCGGGCTAATCGATCTCGATAACTGGGAGGTCACGAGCTTCAGCCTCGACCGGGCGGACGAGGCGGTGGAACACGCCGCGAAGAGCGGCGGAGCCTTCAGGCTCACGGTTATCAAACCGTGAGACGCGGCGGGCCGACTTACTCCGTTGAGCCTGGAAAGATTCGAATTCTGGCGATGAAACGAACAGTTGGTATTGCTCGCCGCGACGGGCAAGACAGAAGAAGTGAGGCGGTTTATTTGAGATCGAGAAGGCTCCCGCGCTCAGAGTCAGCGACGCCGAGGATCTTATGGCTTATTGTTTCAGCATTCGCCTTTGGCGGCGCGCTCTCGATTTCGGGAGTGGTACTTAGCGCACCTTCAACCGCCGGGACACACGCGACACCGATGCCCGCGTTTCAGCAGGAGATGCAACTCAATTACGAGGACCTCTTCAAGGCTGCGATTATCAGTGGCGTCGAGAATCCGAACGGAACCTCGATGTCACTCGAGCAGTTACTCTCGGCGGCCAATCACAACGGCTTGCAACGGCTCAATGACCGGTGGATAGGAGAGTTGATTGAGCTTCGATCGCAGCTGGCGGATCGCGCCGGCACAGCGACTTGTGCCAGCCTTTGGTCAGGTTCGATCGGAAAGAGTTTCGTGCCTTTAATCGAAACTCTCGAGCCGCAACAGCAACGTCTATGGGCACAACTTTTCGATCAGGCCGCGCGCGCAGTTATTGATCGAAAACTGATAAGACCCGCACCGACGCCGGAGCAATACAAGCCCGCACTCACGCGCATCATGAGTAAAATGGCACCTTCAGACCTCGAGGACCTGAATGCGGCGCTTTCGGACTCATCGCGTCTTACGCCCGACCTGGAGTGCGGCGCCGCGCGCGGACTTTACACCGCGATGGCACGCGCCAATCGAGCTGACGCACTGACGGTTACGCGCGCGATGTTCTATCAATGATTTCGATTGTCAGTGATTCGGATAGATCGCCGACCAGTTGATGGCCGGTTGAGTGTAAAAGTCCTTCGTCTGCGTGATCGACGTCAACTGAACGGTTGATCCCGGAGTATACGCAGTCAGGCTCTTGCCATTTCCCACCTGCGGGCCATAGTTCGCGCCCGCTTTTACGGGATCGTTTCTATACTGCCAGGTATCGTGCGTACCATGCTGGATCACATCCTGTATCGGGTTATTGCGCTATTGCTTCTTGATGATTTCAACGAAGAACTGTGGGGTGACATTGTTACCCTCACTGTCATAGACGCCGGCAATGTCTGTATCGCTGAAGAAGCGATTTCCTCCTTGCGTGACCAGGCCTGTTTCGGGATCTGTTTTGTAACCGCGCGCTGCCTCCTCGGGCGTAACCTGGTCACCTCGAGCCAGCCCGGCATTAAGGTTGTTCTGATAGAGGTTTGGTTGGGTCAACCGGTTCGGACTTCGCCTTAAGACCGGGACCCTTTGGATAATAGCCCTCCTGGCCGTAAAAGCGCGGCGCGCTGCGGATTCGAATCGCGCACGAGGATCGTCCAGCCCTTTTCCTTAGCGATCTTCCTGAGAGCGTCGTCGACCTCGGGCAGCATTCCGCGGTCGAGTGGCGGGAGCGCGGTAGGGAAGTCTCGGTTGCCACTGGCGCCAGGACCGGATTCGAAATTCGCAGGCGACTGCTGCCCATTCGATGCTTGTTGCTGCTTCGGCTGGCTCCCTCCGTTGGAGCCCGCTGTGGCGCCCGCCTTGAGCGCGCGTCCCGTTGTTTCTCCTTCTTCGGCGGCTGCCGACACTGATGCCTTTAATGCGTTAGCGAACCCGCCACCCTTGAGCCCCACCTTCAATCCCGCGCCGACACCGGTGCCGAACGCGTTGCCGGCCCAAGCCTCAATCACCTCTTTAAACGCGGTCCCGGGATCCATAGGATGGGTCCACTTGTCGATCAGGTCCTGCCGCATGTTGTCGGCGATCGTCTTGGACTTCTGCGCGGCATCGTTCAACGCGTTGTTGATCGCCTTTCGTTCTGCGTAGCCGCGGCAGCTGCTCGCTGGAGTGCTTGGGGTCCCCCCCCGGGTACGCGGAGCCGGCCGCGTCGTTCAAGGCCTGCAGCAAAGAAGGCGGTCCTTGATTTCGACCGTTTGAACTTTGCGGCTTTTGATTTCCACCGCTCGGACCTTGCGGCTGATTGCTGACGTAGCCGCG
>JASHQJ010000297.1 GCA_030037595.1 Candidatus Binataceae bacterium | reverse complement strand
CGACCAGCAGAGCGGCGCGGAATGCGATCCACGGCCCGAACTCCGGATGCACCGCGACGCCGATGATGCTGGGTCCCGCGAGGCCTGCGATTTTTGCGAGCTCCATGAAATTCAGCGTGCGCCGCTGGTGAACGAAGGGATAGACTACCGTGCATCGATGGCCCAACTCGCGAAGCGGTGCGGCGATCGATGACTCGACGACCGCGCGCGTGAAGTCGTCGAGTGGATTGTCCCGATTCATCCATCCTGGATGAGCCGCCGCGTGACGCTTCAGCGCTGTCCACAAGGCGCGGCCGCCGTTGCCGATGACCACGATCGATCGCGCTCCCGGCGCGACCTCGCTCGCCCGGAGCCCTTTCGCGATCGCTGCGTCGTAGCGCTCGACAGCAATTGCTGCGACGAGGTTGAGTCCATGCGACGCCGCCGCGTCACGGATTTTCTCAAGCATTGGATTCATGGCTCGCGGGGATTGACGCCCCTTCCCGATGCGGGAAGGGGTTGGGGGGTAGGTCGAGTCCTTTGGTTCTGAGAAGCCAATAACAGAATCCGACCTAACCCTGTTTCCCTTCCCGCAGCGAAGGTTGTGCTGCGGCGCTTCCGGACGAAAGTGAATGCCCTGGGTCGAACAGCTGGATAAGATCCCTCGACTGCACTCGCAGACTCGCTTCGCTCGCGATGACAACTTTAGATTTCTTCACAAACTCTTCGATGAGAAACAAGGTTACGCAATTTTGTAGGTGACGAGCGCGTCGGCGACCAGGTTTTGTTTGTCGTCGTGAATCTCGACGTGGATGCTGGCAACGCGCTTGCTCTTGCGCCGCACCGTCGCGTGCGCGACGAGCTCGCTCTTTACGGCAGGCCCCGTGTAATTCACCGTCATCGAGATCGTCGCGCTGCGCTCAGTCTCCGGCATCGACCACACGGCGGCGCAGGCGGCGAAATCCGCGAGCGACGCGATCGCGCCGCCATGAATCGGCGCGCCGAGTCCGCCGTCATTCAGAAGCCGCGTGCTGAAGGGCATACGGATGACGGCGGCGCCGTTTTCAGCCGACTCTATCTTGAGGCCGAGCGCGGCAGAGAAGGGCGCTCGTTCGAGCGAAGCAAAAGCGAGCTTGGGATCGAAGGTCGCCATCTCATCTGCTCCGCCTGGCGAGGCTCAGCGCGAGCGCGACCGCCTCGCGCGGGCTCTCCGCGCGACGCAGGCCTTCGATATTCTGCCACGAATTGAGCGCGACGACCGGTCGTCGAAGCTTCATCGCGAGCCCGATTTCTGAGAGCGTACCGGCTTCGCCCTCGAGCGCGATCACGGCGTCGCCACTTGCGACGACGATTGCGTTGCGGGCCTCGCCCATCCCGGTCGCGATCGCGAATTCGATGTACGGATTCGCCTGCGCACGATCGCTGCTCGGGAGAATGCCGACTGTGTGACCGTCTTCCTCGCGAGCGCCCCGCGCCGCCGCTTCCATCACTCCGCCACGCCCGCCACATACAAGGACTGCGCCTTGGCGCGCGACCTCGCGTCCGACTTCGAGCGCGATGCGCCGCTGAGCGGGAGACGCCTCGCCCGCGCCGATCACGCTCAGCGTGCGCGCGCGCTTCATCGTCAGCATCCGAGCTGCGCGGGCAACTCGGCAAGATCGCCGATGATGATGTCGGGCACGGGATGTCCTTCGGGGACCGGCTCGCCGCGCTTGTTGATCCACGCCGAATGCATCCCGGCGCGTTTCGAGCCGGCGACGTCGTCGAGCAACGTGTCGCCGACGTAGAGCGCCTCACTCGGCTTGAGGTTCATGGCATCGAGCACGTCGAGAAAAATCTGCGGATGAGGCTTGCGGATTCCCGCATCGGCGGAGATCGCAATCACTTCGAAAAGATCGTGTACGCCGGTATCGGCAACGATCAGGTGGCCGGTCTCGCCGTCGTCGAAGTTCGAGAGCAGTCCGAGGCGATACTTGGTAGCGAGTCGCCGGATCGCTTCCACGCGATGCGCCGGTGCGGAAGTGACTGCGCGCACGCGCTCCATGTGGATGCGCCGGAGAGTCTCGGCGAGTTCGCTCACGACCTCCTTGTCGAAGCCGGCCCGGATGACGGTGCGCGTCATCCGCTCGAGGCAGGTTGTCTCACGAGGATCATCATTCGAGCGTTGGTTCCAGATCTCCCTATAGACCTCGGCGTGCGCGTCGAGGAACGCGTCACGATCGATTGGACTACCGAACGCGGCGTCGAGAACCTCGTACATCAATGGCACGGTGTTTCGAATTTCGCGGTCCCGCCACTTGACGAGCGGCAGTCCCTCGGGATTCCAGGTAACTATCGTGTCGAAGAGGTCGAGAACGACGGCCTTATAATCGTGCACGAGGCGTCAGGGCTCCTGCGGTTGCGATAAGCGCCGCGAGGTCGAGCAGCAGCACGGCGCCGTTGAGTATCACCGACAAGCGATGAAGATGATCGAACTCGGCCTTGAGCGCGGGATCGGGCTGCGCCTCCTCGGCGACCGAGCGGATCGAATCGACGCGCGGCCGCACGATCATCCCGGCGTACAATGTGATCGCGAGAGCGATCGCCAGCGCGATAGTTGCACCAGACCACCAGGCGCGCGAGTGCCGCATCGTGGTAAAAAACACCGCGAGCGCGAGGCTCACAATGCCGGCGACGTAGCCGAGCGCGTAGTAGCGCGGAAAAATCGCGCTCACGACTTTGCCGGCCTCGGCGATCGGGAGGCGGGTGAAAACCACCGGCGCCGTGAAGAACGAAAAGAAGATAATTGCGCCAAGCCAGCATACGAGCGCGAGCAGGTAGATGAAGATGGCGATCGTCATACGTTGGTCCTGAGGGCGTCGTCAGGGGTCAATTCAGGTAGAGCTTCGGCACGCCGGGCAACGGCTGACGGCTCGAGAAGCCGCTGTCGATCGGATGCCAGGCGATGATTTGCGGCTCGCCCGACTGCCAGCACAGGAAGACCACCTCGTCGCCCTGCTCGTGGGGAAAGTCGATGAGGCCCTGGTCGATGTCCTTGAGCAGGCATCCGAGCGAATCGATCTCGGCCGCGGCCTCAGCCATGCTGGATGTGAAGCTCCGAAGCTCGGGATAACTCTTGATAATATCGTCAAGCTCGCGATGGAGGAGCGAATCGTCGCGTCGCGACAGTGCCTGGATCTGTTGGCGCAGCGAGTTGGCCTGTGATTGCAATCGGCGGATAACGATTTCAAGCCGCGGAATAAGCTCGTTTGCCTCTTCCTGGCTGAATAGTTTCGCAAACCGTTGCTTGGCCAATTCACCCTCAGTGGCGCGCCGAAAAACCGTGATTACCTTATGAATCGGAGGTAATCTTGTCGCCCCGGTAATCGTATATTACGGTAATCCTCGGATTGCGTGGAAGTACGGGCGGCGGGTCCCCTCCGTCACGAGGTTTCGACTAGCCTATGACTGAGAAATCAAAAGGGGAAAAACGCTTCGAAATCGACGAGGATCTGACCCAGGTCGAGATTCCCGAATTGCTGCCGGTGTTGCCATTGCGCGGCATCGTGATTTTCCCCGGCTACATCTATCCCTTTCTCGTTTCGCGGCCCGCGTCGCTCAAGCTCATTGAGGATGTCGGCCAGGCCTCGCGAATAATCGCGCTGGCCGCACAGAAAAATCCCGAGGAGGAAGTCCCCGCGCCTGAGGGTCTTTATCCGCGCGGCACGGCGGTGCGAATCCTCAGGATGCTGCGTTATCCCGATCAGAGTATCCGCGTGCTGGTACAGGGACTCGCGCGAATCGAGCTCAAAAATTTCACGCAGCGCGAACCCTACTTCATAGCCCACGTTGAGCGGCTGCACGACGTGACGCAGCCGGCCGACAAGGAAGTCGCCGCGCTCCACGATCATCTCGTAAGCCAATTCTCGAAATTCGTTTCGCTGGTGCCATACCTGCCCGACGAGCTGCAGGCGCTCGCCATCCAGGTCAAAGAGCCGGGACGGCTCACGGACATGGTCGCCTCGTACATGAAGATCGCGATCGAAGAGGCTCAGGACCTGCTCGCAACGCTCGACGTCCGCCAGCGCCTCGAGAAACTGATCGCGATCCTGAGTCGTGAAATCGAGCTGCTTGAGCTCGGCCATAAGATCCAGTCGCAGGTGCAGACCGAGCTCAACAAGAATCAGCGCGAGTACTATCTCCGCCAGCAGCTCAAGGCGATTCAGAAGGAGCTCGGCGAAAGCGACGCGCGCTCGTCTGAGATCGAGGAGCTCGAGAACAAGGTCGAAGAGGCGAAGATGCCGCCCGAGGTGCGCAAGGTCGCGAACAAAGAACTCGATCGCCTCAAGATGATTCCGCCGGAGTCTGCCGAGCACACCGTTGTGCGCACGTATCTCGACTGGCTCGTGACGCTGCCGTGGAGCGTGTCAACGCAAGACAACCTGGATGTGAAGCACGCGCGCGAGGTGCTCGACGAAGACCATTTTGATCTCGACAAAATCAAGGAACGCATCCTCGAGTTCCTCGCGGTGCGCAAGCTGAAGAACGATACGAAGGGTCCAATCCTTTGCTTCGTCGGGCCGCCGGGCACTGGTAAGACCTCGCTCGGCCGCTCGATCGCGCGGGCGATGGGCCGCAAGTTCGTGCGGCTCTCACTCGGTGGTATTCGCGACGAGGCGGAGATTCGCGGGCATCGACGGACCTACATCGGTTCGCTGCCGGGCCGTATCATCCAGGGCCTTCGCAACGCGGGCTCGAACAATCCGCTCTTCATCCTCGACGAGGTGGACAAACTCGGCGCGGATTTCCGCGGCGATCCCGCGTCGGCGCTGCTCGAGGTGCTCGATCCCGAGCAGAACAACACGTTCTCCGATCACTATCTCGACGTACCGTTCGATCTTTCGAAGGTGCTGTTCCTGACCACCGCGAACATGCTCGATCCCATTCCGCCTGCCCTCCGAGACCGGATGGAAGTGCTCGAGCTGCCCGGCTACACCGAGGAAGAAAAGGTTCAGATCGCCCAT
>JASHQJ010000296.1 GCA_030037595.1 Candidatus Binataceae bacterium | reverse complement strand
TCGGCATCGGCTTTCTCGGCGTCGCTTTCGCCTTCGGCCTGACGCTGCTCACGATGGCGTTTGCGATCGGCAATATCTCCGGATGCCACATTAATCCCGCTGTGACGATCGGGTTATGGACCGGCAAACGTTTCCCCGGCTCTGAAGTGATTCCCTACGTCGTCGCGCAGGTGATCGGAGGGATAATCGCCTCTACTATCCTCTACGTCATCGCGAGCGGCGGCCCGGGTTTCGATCTCAGCCACGGCTTCGCGGCCAACGGCTACGGTGCGCACTCGCCGGGCGGATATTCAATGGCCTCGGCGTTTATCGCTGAGTTCGTGCTCACGTTCATGTTCATCCTCGTAATTCTCGGCTCGACCGACAAACGCGTCGCGATCGGTTTCGCGCCGATCCCGATCGGCCTCGTGCTGACGCTGATTCACTTGTTCTGCATCCCGATCGACAACACCTCGGTGAATCCCGCCCGCAGCACAGGTCCCGCGCTGTTCGTCGGCGGATGGGCTCTCGGGCAGCTATGGCTCTTTTGGGTGGCGCCGATGCTCGGCGGCGGCGTGAGCGGAATTGTCTACGATCTGATCTGGAGCGAGTAGGGCGGCGGCTCTGCGCTCTACGATTGTGCCTGCCGCTCGGGCTCCGGTGCCGCGGTCTTAAGCTCCTCGACCAGGCGTCCTTGCACCACGACTAGCGTGCGTTGGTCGTCCGTGAACGCCTCCGGCGCAAGATCGATTCGATCGGCGAGCCGCGAGCCGACTATTACCAGCCCCGATGGCGCCTGCCGCACGAGTTGTTCGGCGCTGATCTCGCTCAGGACGTCAACGTGAAGCCGGCGCGCTACTCCGCGCGCCGCTTCGCGGATCATCTCGAGCAGCTGAGGCTCGGCCTCGCCACTGCGGTCCGGCGCGAGCAGCACGTGAAGGCTGCAGCGGCGCCGATCCGCCACGCGGATCGCGAGCTCCAGCACCGCGCGTCCGCTCGGACTATTGTCAATGACAGCGAACACGCGCTCATACGGCCGGTCCGAGCCGTGGACCACGATCGCGACGTGCACCGGCAGCTTGAGCGCGCGATCGAGAACCTCTCGCACCACGCCGCCCTTGAAGTCGGAGCCGAAAGCCGAACGGTGCGATCCCAGCAGCACCCAGCTGATCGTCGGTTCGGATGCCGCTTTTATGATGTCGGCGGCGGGATCGGCGGTCCACACTGCTTGCGGCGTGATCACCGCGCCCTTTGCCCAAACCAAATCGAGCGCGGCTGAGAGCGCGGGTGAGCGCGGCGGCACGCGTTGCTCGACTTCGCGCAGGCCGGAGCGCACCCCTCCCGGCGGAATCCTGACGAGAGCTAGCACGCGCGGCGGCGGTGCGTCGTGCGCTGTTGCAGCGAGCGCGAGCTCAACCAGGTCCGGCACGCCTTCAGGATTCGATACCGGCACCAGCACCGCGCGCCGCTCCGCGCCGACCAACGCCGGCCGCGCTGCTTGCTGGAAAGCAGGCTCTTCGTCCTCGCGCGCGCCGCGCATGATCAGATGCAGCACAGGCGTCGTCGCGAAGGTCGTGACCAGCGCCATCAGCACGAGCATCGCGAACAGCTCCGGCGAGATCACGCGCAGCTCGAGCCCGATGTTGAGCACGATCAGCTCCATCAGCCCGCGCGTGTTCATCAGCACGCCGAGCGCCGACGAATCGCGCCATCCGAGTCCCGTGAGCCGCGCCGCGACCAGGCTTCCGCCAAACTTGCCGAATGACGCGACAAGCGTGATAAGTACGCAGATCATCCCCGCCTCGAAGCCGCTCACGAGTCCGATCTGCGTGCGCAATCCGGTGAAGGCGAAAAACGCCGGCAGCAGCAGAACGATCACGACGTCTTCGAGCCGGTCCGTGAGGTCGCGCGCGAGGCCGCTATCATGCGGGATGATCGCTCCCAGAGCGAACGCGCCGAACACGGCGTGGATTCCGATGAACTCGGTCGCGAACGATGACAGGAGCAGCGTGACGAAAATCGTCGCCATCACGCCCTGCGTCAGCCGCCCGCGATTGCCGTAAACCAGCGACATCCGCGCCATCGCGGGCCGCACGACGAAAGCCATGATCGCGATGTAGCTGAGCGCGAGCACGAACGTGGACAGTGCGCCCGTTGTCCGCGACTCTGCCACGCCGACTACGAACGCGAGCAGGCACCACGCGGTCACGTCGTCAGCCGCGGCGCACGTGAGCGCAATCGCGCCCATCCGGCTTCGATGAATATTGCGATCGGTGAGGATCCGCGCGAGCACGGGAAACGCCGTCACCGACATCGAGACGCCGACGAACAGCGAGAATACCGTGAACGGCACGTCGCTTGATGAAAGCCGCGGATAGAGAAAGAGTGCGAGGATTCCGCCGAGCAGAAATGGCGCGAGGATGCTCGCGTGCGAGATCGCGATCGTCGAATGGCCACGCTTGCGCATCAGCGCGGGGTCAAGCTCGAGCCCGACCAGGAACATGTAGAGGATAACTCCGATCTGCGCGAGGATGTTTAGATATGGACCGATCGCGTGCGGCAGCAGGTACGCCGACGCTGTCGGCGCGACGCGGCCGAGCAAGGATGGCCCGAGCAGGATTCCGGCGATGATCTCGCCAACCACGGCCGGCTGATGAATCAATCGAAAAAGCGTGCCGAGCGCGCGCGCCGTCGCGATCACGAGCACCAGCGCAAGCAGCACGTGCAGCAGCTCGTTGATCTCGCCATGTACTGCCGCGCTGCCGAATAGCTCAGCCGTGCGCGGCGGCGGCGCGACCAGCCGGTCGCCGAAGCTTCGTATCCACTCGTAGGCGGCGATCACCGCGAGGATCATCGCACCATAGGCGATCCACGGCTGGGCAGTTTTCATCAGTTTTTTGCGGGCCGCTTCGGGCATGGTGGAAGTGTAACAAGCGTGCATAGTCAAGCCGAACGCGAAATTCCGTCACGCATGTTTTCCTCGTAAATTCTGCGTGAATCGCAGCCACCACCGCTCGCGCCGACGATTCACTTTTGTTTTCGATCCGACGGCGATAAGCTCGCCTCGACCTCTTCGACCTGCCGCACCGTCACCGGGAGAAATCCATTTGCGCGGGTCTTTGCGAACCAAATCGCGATTTCGTCGCGCGTTAGCACGCGTATTCATCAGCCTTGTCGCGGCGATTGCGCTCGTTACTGCCATCGGATGCCATCGCTCGGGCGGCGAAGGATCTTCGGGCGTTGGAAGTCAGTCTGCCGGCTCGCATCTACCAGAGATTGCCGCGGCCGCGATGAACAAGGCGCGCACGTGGCAGCCCGACGCGATCATGGTTTCCCTCGAAGTCCAAAACACTTCGGGCCCGCCGCAGATCACGATGGAATTCGTCTCGCCGAGCGATCTTACCGGCTACACTGTCACCGAGGGCGTCGGCCCTGAGAGCGACCAGGCGGCCGGATCGGTCAACTGGGGCACCGTCCCGATTGCCGCCGACTTCCTCGATTTTCGCGACGCGGTCGCAGAGTTGCGCTCGCGCGGCATGAAAGGTCTCGCGACCAGGGGAACTCTCACCGCGGTGAAGCTATGCGGCGTCGTGCCCGTGACGCAGTGGCTCATCACCCCTGGCAATGAAATCTCGATTCCCGGCGGTTACGTCGTCTATGCGTGGGGCTCGCCGCGATCGGCGCGCCCGACGGACTGGCGGACGGCCGATGATTTGCTCGACAAAATTCAGAAAGGTGATGCGAGCGCTCTCGATATGCTGAAAGCCGCCGCCCAGGTCGGCGATCCGAATGCGGCGGCGAATTACGGCTACCTGCTCGCGGTCGGCGCGCCGAATGTCCCGAAGGATCTCGCCGGCGCGGCACCATGGTTTTGCGCGGCTGCCTACGAGGGCAATCCCGTGGCGCAGTTTAACCTCGGTCTGATGTCCGAGCGTGGATGGGGTCTGCCGCAGCAGGATGCTTCGAGCGCTGCCGCGCTCTACTCGTATGCCGGCGCGCAGGGCGTTGCCGATGCGCAGCTCAACCTCGGTGCGCTCTGCTTCAAGCACGGATGTATGGAGTTGCTGCCGAACGGCAGCGACGAGGAGCGCGTCAAGATTGCGCGGGAGCAGTTTCAGAAGGCCGCGGCGCAGGGCATCTCCGCCGCCACGCAAAATCTCGCGAAGGTCAACGCGCACGCGTCCGAGGGACCTGGCAGATTCACGCCGCTCGAGTTGGTGCCGATGGAAGAGAGCTCCGCGTTCGTGCCGGTGCGTAACTGGAATCCGAAGGAGGCGGGCATCATTCCGCTTTCGCTGGTGCCGTTTCCTGAGCGCGTCTGGCCCGCGAACTGGCTGCCGTCGCAGTAACATCGACCCGCGCAATCGAGCCGCACCCGTGAACCTCGCGATGCACGTTCTGTCTCCTCCGCCCTGACCAGGGAGAGGACTAAGGTGAGGGTCGTCAGTTAGTGCTCACGTGTGAAGCCTGCGAATCCTTACAGGCTCTCCCGGTACGCGGCTTCCGCCTGCGGCGTCAGCCGCGGGCGAGGCTGTTAAGATAGAGTTTGGCGCGGATGACGGGCGTCGCTCCCGAACCGATATGCCGGTCAGACTTTATCGAGCGCGTTTCGACCGGGCTACTTCTGGCGCAACTTGGTCAGAGTATCGAGGTGCACGAATTTCTCTCCGTCGCAGATGCCCGGTCCCGCGCCGCTCCTCCGGCCTTCTGAGCTTCTCCGTGCGGCCGCCGAAGTGAATCTTGCCGCCGCCCGCCGGGCCGTACTGGCCGCCAGCCACAAGCGCGTCAACCAGCAGCCCGTCGGACAAGGGTCAGGGGTCGCTAGTACTTTGTTGAACGTCCCAAGAAGTTGCGGATACTCGATTCCTATTTTCTGAAGCTGCTTGTCTGCAGTACCTCATCATGGCGGCATCTGAAACGAAGTGATCATCGCACGGAATAGCAGCAGTGCGAGCAATATCGGTCAGATCGGAGGGCCGTGGGATACGCTCCACGGTCGCGCCGAGGGCGGCTGATCACCGGTATGCTTCTGCCGTTTCTCGGATGTAAAGGGGCTTTCCCTGGGTGTCGATGACCTCAGTAAGTCGAGGTGCTATCGCAATAATATTGGACCGGTTGAACTCACGCGTTTTGTTTAGGGCGTTAAGTGCTTCTTTGTACCCTTGGTAAATGATGTAGGCCTCATTCACGAAGACCTTCGGTAGCTCCTCTAACGCGTTAAGATGCTCCGAGGCCAGCTGTTCGTAAAGCCTATCGACATGCTTCTGAAAGACGATACTTTGAGCTATGCGAACGGCGAATCTGTGCCGATGCCGTAGGTTACTGGAGAGCTGCTTGAGTCGATCCAACGTCGCATGGACGACGTTTTGTTCGATCGGTCCGCAACGGGCGCAGTAGATCGGTTGGAAGTTTTGTTGGCTACTTACACGATCAACCGGAAGTTGACCGAAACTATTCGGGCCAAGGTGCTGCGCTGGGAGGCCAGTCGGAACTGGTTCAGGAGAAGTTTTCGGGACGATTTATACATGTCTTGAATTCGCGGGCGAGATCGTCCGGCAAGAAGATATGCAAATCCTTCAGCATCGGCTCGCCATTGCGGACCTCGTTAATGTCTCGAATGAGAGCATAGGCCGCACCCGCCAAAGTGTGGATGGACACGTTGTCACCATACGCGAAGTAGAGTTTGATCGCGGTTTCTAGCTGCCGACGAACGGCCTCAAGCTTGGTGAGCCGAAGAAGGCTTTAGACGTTTCTCTAGATCAGCCTCGGTCATGCGCTCTTTTTATCGCGTTCACTCTTGAACTGGAATCCAGCGTGCGATTTAAGAGCCCGGCGCCGTTCAGTGCTCCCTGCCTTCGTTGTCCGTGAGAAACCCCACCCCTTGGTCGCGATGCTCCAGCAGGAGGCGGCAGGCGGTTGCCATGTTCTCGTAGAGCCGCTCCACGGGCATACGGCCGTTCACCCAGAGCACGATATTCGCGTAGAAGACCTGGCCGATGATGTCGCGGATATCGACGCGCGTTCCCGTCGGCATCTCGCTTAGCTCTTCGTCGATAACGCGGCCCAGCATCGCGCGCATCTCCTGGCGCGATTCCTCGGCGCCGACGTCGGGCGCGAGCAGTGATTTCACCAGCGCGCCCGCGAGCATCGGCTCCAGCTCGAGCGCCTTGGTCACGCGCCGCACGAAATCCATGATTCTTTCCCCGGCAGTTTCGCCGCGAAGCCGCTGGCGGAGAATCTGCGCTTCGATCTCGTGCGACCAGTCGATCCATACCGACGCGAGCAACTGATCCTTGGACGGGAAATAACGGTAGAGCGTACCGAGCGCGACATTCGCGCGCGCGGCGACATCGCGCATCTGCACCGCGTCATAGCCACCGCGCTCTGCCAGGTCGATTGCCGCCGCGACGATACGCTTTTTGCGCGCGAGCTGCGGCGCGCGAAGCGAAGCCGTGCGCAGGTCCAAGGGTTCGGCCGCAGGATCGATCTTCGTCTCCGCCATGTTCTCTATTCCGTCGTCACTCTTCGAGGACGCCATCTGCGATCAGCTTCGACACTTCGTCGTCGTTCATTTCGAGCAGGGTGCGGCAAATCTCGCGCGTATGCTCTCCGAGCCCGGGCGCAGGCTTCACGAGCGGCTCCGCAATTCCGGTCGCATGGAACGCCGGCCCTTCGAAGATCGTTTTGCCAAGCGCAGGTTGCTCGAGCGGCTGCGGATAGCCGCGCGCGACGAGATGTGGATCGGCCGGCATCTCACTCGCATACATCATGAATCCCGCCGCGACACCGGCTTCCTGGAGAATCCGCGTCACTTCGCGATCGGTGCGCGTCCCGGTCCATTCGTTGACGTGCGCGTTCAGCTCGTCGCGCGCGGCGAGGCGGCCGGCCGCCGTCGCGTAGCGCGAGTCTCTAGCCCACGCGGGATCGCCGAGCGCGCTACGGAAGCGGCGCCATTCGTCGTCGTCGCGAATCGTGATGACGCACCACCGCTCTTCGCCCGCGCACTTGAAGACGCCCCACGGCGCGCCGCGTTCATTGTTATTCCCTTGCGGCGCGACCGAGCTGGGCTTGAGCGCGGCTTTCAGCATCAGGTCGGCGAGCATCCCGACGATTACTTCGAGCTGCACGACTTCCATGTGTCCGCCGGCGCGCATGCGCTCGCGGCCGATGAGCCCGGCGAGGGCACCGACCGCGAGCATCCTGCCCGCGAGATGGTCGGGATGGATCGCGCCGGACCCGGGCGGCATCCCGCCTTCGGGAAAATTCCAGAGCCAGGTCATCCCGCCCGCGGCGCGCGTGCTCGGGCCGAAGCCGATCCAGCTTCGCCACGCTCCGGTCGCGCCCGTCATCTGGCTCGACGCGAGCACTATCCGCGGGTTGATCGCGCGCATCGTGGCGTAATCGACGCCCATCTTCGCCATCGCGCCGGTCGCGCTGTTTTCGATCACGAGATCCGAAATCGCGACCAGGCGATGGATAATCTTGCGGCCGGCCTCGGTGCTGAGATTTAGGCCGAAGCTCCGCTTGCATCGACTCGACGACGCGAAACTCGGGTTCATGTCGGTGCCGAAGATGGCGCGGATGAAATCGGGATGCGCGCGCGTTTCGATCTTGATCACGTCGGCACCGTACTCGGCGAAGAGGCGACTCGCCTCGACGCCGACGCCGCCGATGCCGAAATCGAGGACGCGGAGTCCTTTGAATGGCAGCGCGCGCGATTGCGCCGCCGTGGTCGGCTTGTCCGCGGCGCGCGTTTCGATGCGATCGCGATTGTGCTCGCCGATCGCGGGCGCGCGGCCCTTGAACCCGAGCCGCTTGCCGTTGAAGGCGAAGAATCCCTCCGCGACGCGCGCGCGGAGGCCCGGCGCCGCATCGCTCTCGCGAAACGTTCCGCGCTCCTTGAAGTGATCCGCCGCGAGCACGTCGTCGGGGCTCATCACCGGCGTCATCGGGATGCCGCGGCGCTGGGCCTCGGTCGCGAGTTCGAGCTTGCCCTTATCCTTGAAGAAGGCCGAGAACATCGGATCGAGGATGTCGTACTGGATCTGCATGCGGCCGAGCAGAAAGTCGAAGTGATCGGCCTGGATCTCGGGCGGCTCGCCGAGCCACGCGCGCATCGCGCGCCACTGGCGCTTGTTCAGGATGATGACCCGCACGAAGCCGTCGGCGCACGGATACATCGTGTAAACCGGGGCCGAGCCGGTGCGCGTCTCCATGTACGGAGTGCCGCGCGCGCTCGCCGCGCCGTAGCTCGGGAGCGCCCAGTCGCTGGTCTGCGCCGCGGCCTCCATCACGGAGACATCGAGATGCTGTCCGCTGCCCGTCGCGATGCGCTGCCATAGCGCGGAGAGCGTCGCGAATGCTGCGGTCGTCGATGCGATGTCGTAGGCGAGCGAGCCGGGCGGGAGCAGGGGAGGCCTGCCGGTAACGCCGGAGCGAAAGAGCAGCCCCGCCATCGCGACGATCACGGCGTCGCTCGCGGCATAGTCGCGATACGGACCGGTGTGGCCGAAATCGGTGATCGACGTGATGACGAGATGCGGATGACGCGCGAGAACGTCGTGAGGATCGAGATGATGCGCGGTCAGATGAGAAGGAAGGTGCGAATCGATCCAGACATCGGAGGCGGCGAGCAAGCGCTCGAGTTCGCCGCGGCCCGCCGCGCTTTCGAGATCGATCGTAACGCTCTTCTCGCCGAGATTACGGACGGCGAAGAAGAGACTCGTGCCGTCATGAAACGGCGGCAGCTTACGCGACGGGCTGCCGCCCGGCGGTTCGACGCGGATAACCTCGGCGCCGAGGTCGGCGAGCAGACGGCCACATAGCTCGCCCTTTTCCTCGGCCTGATCTACTACGCGGACGCCGTTCAGCGGCCGCTCCTCAGCAGAATCCATCGCGCGGGCCAATCACGCGGCGGCGTGCTGCGTCGAGGGCGTGAGGCGCACCGGCAGATGCTTGATGCCGTTGATGAAGTTGGAGCGAAGCCGCTTCACCTCACCGATACGCTCGACGGACTCGACGCGCTTGGTCAGCTCCTCGAACAGCAGGTTGATTTCCATCCGCGCGAGATTTGCGCCGAGGCAGTAGTGTTCGCCGCCGCCGCCGAACGCGACGTGCTCGTTGGGCGAGCGCGTGATGTCGAACTTGAACGGATCGTCGAAGACTTCCTCGTCGCGATTGGCGGAGATGTACCAGACGGTGATCTTGTCGCCAGCCTTGATTTGCTGGCCGCGCAGCTCCGTATCGCGCATCACGTTGCGGCGGAAATACATCACGGGCGAGGCCCAGCGGAGGATCTCCTCGGTCGCGGAAGGCACGAGCGCCGGATTTTCGCGGAGCATCTGGTACTGCGCGGGATGATCGATGAGCGTGTTCATGCCGTGCGAGAGCGCGTTGCGCGTGGTCTCGTTGCCGGCGACGGCGAGCAGCAGGAAGAAGAGGTTGAAGTCCATCTCGGAGAGCTTGTCGCCGCCGATATCGGCGTTGAGCAGCGTGGTGACGAGGTCGTCGCGCGGATGCTCGCGGCGCTGCGCGGCGAGGCCGCCGGCATACATGAACATCTCGAACTGCGCCTGGCGCACGAGCTCCTGGCTGACCGAGTACTCAGGATCCATGCTGCCGATCATGCGGTTGCTCCATTGGAAGACCTTGTGGCGATCTTCGAGCGGAACGCCGAGCAGCTCGGCGATGACCTGCAGCGGAAGTTCGGCGGCGATGTCGGTGACGAAGTCGCACGTGCCCTGCTGAAGCGCGCGCTCGATCACGTTGACGGTGATTTCGCGGATGTGCGGCGCGAGCGCGTTAATCATGCGCGGGGTGAAGCCGCGGTTGACGAGTGAGCGGTAGCGCGTGTGGTCGGGCGGGTCCATCGTGAGCATCATGCGGCCGCCGCGCTCGAAATCGTCCATGGGAGGATAGTCCTCGAGCTGGACCACGCCGCCGCGCGTTTGCTCGGAGCTGTAGGTCGCGGTGTCGCGGTTGACTTTGACGACGTCGTCGTAGCGGGTGACGATCCAGAATCCCGGGCCGTCGTGACCCTCGGGATGGCGATAGACCGGCGCGTGATGGCGGAGATAGGTAAACCATTCGTGCGGGACGCTGGTGACAAAACGATCGAGATCGAGCAGATTAATTGCGTTCAGTTCCACGACGCTCATCTCCTGCGAATAGAATCTGTTTCAGCCTGAACAGCGGCGCATCAGGAGCTCCGATGCGCCAGCCATTCATCACGGCAACGGCGGCCGCGCGTCAATCGTAATAGCTAGAACAGGTTCTCATTGGCAAGAGCATCGAGCGCCGTCTGATACATACTGAGGCATCTGGCTCTCGCGATCCGACGAGCGTGCTCAATCTTCGACGATCGAGCTTGAAAATCTGACGATTAGTGGCAAGATGCGGGAGGAAGCAGGCGCATCTGCTGCGCGCGGGCGAAGCATTTGCGGAACATGTCTTCCGTGTCGATACAGTCATGGAAGCCCGCTTGCCGCGCTTTGATTGTGCTCACGATAGACGCGGGCGGCGGCTGAGTGGCGCCGTACGCGAAGACCGCATCGGCGAATTCGAACGAGCCGCCGACATAAGCATTCAGATCAGCGGGCGCACGCAAATTATATTTCTCTACGATCGCTGCCCACTCGGCATTGCGACGCGGCATCTCTTCGCGAAGGCAATGCGCCTCAGGCGCGCCGACTTTCATCCCGAGTGCGTCCGCGATCGCCGGCCATACCTCGGTCCAAACAAACACGTCGCCGTTCGTGACGTTGAAAATCTCGTTGGCGCAGGCCTCGTTTGTCGCGGCCCATGACATCGAGCGCGCGAGCAGGTCGGCATCTACCGCCTCCGTTATTCCCGGATGTCCACCGGGAAATGAGAGCCGCAATCCGGCCTCCTTTCTGAGTGCCGCGTACACGCCGATCGCGGGAATCACGTTGAGGTTGCCGCCGATCGCTTCGCCGACCACGATCTGCGGCCGCAGGATCGTCCAGTCCCAGCGCTGTCCGTGCTGCTTCGCGCGCAGATAATCTTCCTGCAGCCAGTAGAAGTTCTCGTGCTGATGACGCGGGTTCCGCTCGCGCGCCGGAATCGCAATCGGCGCGACATGCGCACCGTAGGCTTTCGTCCCCTGCAGCAGCGACACGTGCTCGAGGTTGCGCGCCGCCCGCGCCAGCGGCTCGAAGAGGTTCCGCAGCATGGCGAGGTTGGTCTCCATCTGATCGCGCTCACGCCATCCCCGGATCAGCCCGGTCGCCGGTTTTTCGAAGAGTGCGGCGTATGCGAGATGAGTGACGTCGGCCATCGCGCCGAAAATGTCGGCACACTGCTTTTCGTTGGTCAGATCGACCGAGATGAAGTTGGCGCGGCCCAGTTCGAGCGGCGGCCGCCGCGAGACCGCGACTACGTCCCAGTCATCGAGCGAGGAGAAATGGCGCACCGCCGCATAGCCGACAAGCCCCGACGCGCCGGCGATCAGAATTTTCTTCTTCGCGGCCATCGCGATCAGACGCTACTTGCCGATGAACTTGCCGGGGCGGCGCTCCGCGACGGCCTTGATACCCTCACGATGGTCCGCGGTCTTCATCAGGCGCGCCTGCTCGATAAACTCGTGGTCGGTCTGTGCCTTGACTGCCTGGGCAAGCCCACGGCGCATCGTGGCGCGCGTCGAGATGACAGCCAGCGGAGCATTCTCGGCGATTTCCGCGGCAAGGCCGGTCGCGGCTTCGCGCAGTTTGTCGGGCTCGACGAGCATGTCGGCAAGGCCCCACTCGAGCGCTTCCTGGCCGCTGATTCTTCGCCCAGTGAGAAATAGGAGATTCGCCCTCTGCACGCCGATGATTCGCGGCAGCGTGTGCGTCAATCCGAACCCCGGATGGATTCCGATCTTCACGAAGTTGGCGGCGAAGCGCGCCTCAGGCGTCGCGACCCGAAAGTCCGCTACCAGCGCGAGTCCGAGTCCGCCGCCGATTGCCGCGCCCTGGATCGCTGCGACGACGGGGGTCTTGCACGAGAAGAGGCGCACGCCTTCGGAATAGAGAGGATTGCCGCTCGAGCTCGCAGGCTGGCCGGTCGGCTCGCGATTGGCGAAGTTGGCTCCCGCGCAGAACGACTTACCCTCCGCCGACAACACGATTGCGCGGCAGGCCGGATCCTCGTCCAGCGCGTTGAACGCGTCGGCCAGATCGCGAATCAGTTGCACGTCGAAGAAATTGTGCGGCGGGCGATGGATTTCAACCTGCGCCACGTAGGAATCGACCGCGACCGATAGATCACCGTACTTTGCTTGTGTCATAGGTTCTTCTCAATCAAACCTCGCGCGCCGCTGCAACCGTGGCTGCAGAGTCGTTCCGAGGTCACTCCACGCGGACGCAGTCGCTGCTAGATTGACTCGCCAGCGCACCATCCGCTGGACCATGCCCACTGAAAGTTGTAACCGCCCAACCATCCAGTTACGTCAACGGCTTCACCGATTACGTAGAGCCCCGGCACTTTTTTCGATTCCATCGTTTTCGACGACAATTCCGCCGTATCGACGCCGCCGACCGTCACCTCGGCCTTGCCCCAGCCCTCGGTGTCGATGGGCGTGAAACGCCATTGTTTGAGCCTCGCCGCGACCTGGACGAGCATGCGGTCGGAGAGATTCGCGATTGCGCCGGCCGGCACGTCCTCGGCGATCGTCTCGGCGAGTCGCGCGGGAAGCAGTCCCGCGAGCACGGTTTTCAGTTCGGCACGAGGGCGCGTGCGGCGTCGATCCTTGAGAAACGCTTCGGCGTCGAGTCTCGGAAGCAAATCGATCGAGATCGTATCGCCCGGATGCCAATGCGACGAGATCTGAAGAATCGCGGGACCCGAGAGGCCGCGATGCGTGAACAGGATACTCTCGCGAAAGCGCCTGTCGCGGCATGTGACGATTGCCTCGGTCGAAACGCCGCTGAGCGAACGGCAAAGTTCCAGCACTGCGCCAGCCATCCGAAACGGCACGAGACCGGGCTGCGGCGTGACGATTTCCAGGCCGAAGCGGCGAGCCGCGTCGTAAGCGAAAGAGGTCGCTCCCATCTTCGGAATCGAAAGCCCGCCGCTCGCGAGCACGAGCGCGGGCGCGGTGAAGTTGCCGCGATCCGTCGTGATTCGAAAGCGGCCGGAACGCTCGATTTCGGTGATCTTCACGCCGCAACGCAGATCCACATCGGCCGTAACGCATTCTGCCAGCAGCATGTCGAGGATCGCGCGGGCCGAGCCGTCGCAGAATAGCTGCCCCAGGGTCTTCTCGTGATACGCGATACGGTGGCTCTCGACGAGCGCGATGAAGTCCGCCGCTGTATAGCGGCTCAGCGCGGATTTGCAGAAGTGCGGGTTGCTGGAGATGAAGCGTTCCGGTGCGACTTCGAGATTGGTGAAGTTGCAGC
>JASHQJ010000295.1 GCA_030037595.1 Candidatus Binataceae bacterium | reverse complement strand
GATCGCCTTGAAGGTCGGATCGTTGATGAAGGCGCGGCCGAGCGCGACCGCTGCCTCCTCGTGATGTTCGGGGAAAAGGACGCTGACAGTGGGTCTTCCGTTTTCGGCCATTCGTCAATTCTCAACTTTGCGACAGGGCTTGTCGAGTAGTGAGGACGCGCGCGACCGCGGCGTTCCATCCTGCGGTCAGGCGATCGCGCGTCGCGACATTCATGCGCGGCTTGAAGATGTCGCCCTTGCCGATAATCGCGGCCATCTCGCCCTGCGATTTCCAGAGACCTACCGCGAGTCCCGCGAGCATTGCGGCGCCCATCGCCGTGGTCTCGACGATTTTCGAGCGGCGCACAGGTTTCCCGAGGATGTCCGCCTGGAACTGCATCAGGTAAGGATTGGCGGTCGCGCCGCCATCAACGCGCAGCTCGCGCATCGGCTCGCTCACGTCGGATTCCATCGCAAGGATTACGTCGCGCACCTGGTAGGCGATGCTGTCGAGCGTGGCGCGCACGATATCGGCGCGCGTCGTGCCGCGCGTGATACCGACGATTGCGCCACGTGCGTTCGCGTCCCAGTACGGCGCGCCGAGGCCGACGAAGGCGGGCACGACGTAGGTGCCGTCCTGTTCCTTGCTCGCGCGCGCATGGGCCAGGCTGTCGGAGGCCTTAGCGAAGAATTTGAGCTGGTCGCGAAGCCATTGGACTGCCGCGCCCGCGATAAAAACCGAGCCTTCGAGCGCATAGGCCGGCGCGCCGTCGGGGCCGAGCGCCGAAGTTGTCACGAGCCGATTTCGCGACGGCACGATCCTCGCGCCGGTATTCGTGAGCAGGAACGCGCCCGTGCCGTAGGTGGCCTTGGAATCGCCCTCGTGGACCCCGCCCTGCCCGAACAGCGCGGCCTGCTGGTCGCCGATAATCGACGCGATCGGGATGGCGCGCGGCGCGATCGTGCCGGCTGCCGCCTCGGCCATCGGGCCGCGGGAGCTGATCACGCCGGGGAGCATCTCGCGTGGCACGTCGAGCATGGTGAGCATCTCGTCGTCCCATTCACGGCGCGCGAGATTCAGGAGCATCGTGCGCGAGGCGTTGGTGTAGTCCGTGATGAACGCGGTCCCGCGCGAGAGTCTGAAGATGAGCCAGGTGTCGATCGTGCCGAAGCATAGCTCGCCGCGATGGGCGCGCTGGCGGAGTCTCGGGCGCTCGTCGAGCAGCCACTTGAGCTTGGTGCCGGAGAAGTAGGGATCGACGAGGAGTCCGGTGTGGCCTGCGACCTCGGGCTCGCGCTCGCGGAGCGCATCGCAAATTGCGGCGCTCCGGCGGCATTGCCACACGATCGCGCGATACACCGGGCGGCCGGTGCGCCGTTCCCATACGACGAACGTCTCGCGCTGATTCGTGATGCCAATCGCACCGAGGCCGCCGGCGCCGATTCGTGCGGTGCGAAGTGCCTTCTTCGCGAGGGCCGCGACCGAGCGATAGATTTCCTCGGGGTCGTGCTCGACCCATCCGGGGCGTGGATAGTACTGGCGGATTTCGGCGTAGGCGCGCGAGCGGATACGCCCGCGACGGTCCACGACGAAGACGGTCGTGCCTGTGGTGCCCTGGTCGATCGCGAGGACGTATTCAGCCATCGATGGTAGCGCCAGTCGGGGTGCCCTCAATAAGGAGCGCTTCGCGGTTCAGGCTGACGGCAACCAGGGCGTGTGAAGATTGACGCCCCTGCGGGAAGGGGTTGCGGCCTAGGTTGATTCTGTTTTTTCATCTCTGCTGCGCGCTCTTGAGGCCAAAAAAAGAAACCGCCCGGCCTAACTCTCTTTCCCTTCCCCCGGGGAAGGGGAGTTTGTCGTGCGAGCTGTTCCAGTTGTAAAGAAGGCCTCGGGTCAAACGGCTGCATAAGATCCTTCAACTCCGGTAGCCTTCGCTCGGGATGACCGACCTTAAAGCGCACGTCCGTTGAACAGCCTCGCCCGCGGCTGACGCCTTCAGCGGAAGCCGCACGCGCGGGGCATCCGCGCGATTCACCATGGTGAATCGCGCGGATGGTGAGGGTGCTTCGCCGCACGCGTGCCATGATATCGAGCGCTGCACCCCCACCCTCGCGGCGCGGCGCGCGCAGTTAAAGATCGCACGCGCCGCGCCGCTCGACCGCTCCCGCAACCAAGCGGGCGAGGTGGTTGAGGGCCGCTTCTCCAATCCGGAGAATCCTAGTTAGCCGCGATGGCGGCCTCAACCGCGCGGGTCGTTAATCCGGCAATTCTCAGGACGGTAGCGGCGTGCGAGACTAATCTTGCCTCGGTCATCGGGCGAGGCCATGATAGGCGCGCTTGTCGGATAGGCCCCTTTAGGAGCCTTGGCATGAGCGAACTGGTCGAAAAAAAAGACGATCTGATTGCCTATTTCGAAACGGGTGCCAAGCCGCGCGAAGAGTGGCGCGTCGGCACCGAATACGAAAAGGTCGCGGTGCGCGCGGAAGACGGTCGCGCGCTGCCGTTCTCGGGACCGGCCGGGGTCGAGGAAATTCTGCGGCGGATGGCCGATCGATGGGACTGGGAGCCCGAGGAAGAGCACGGACGGATTCTGGCGCTCCGCGGCCCGCGCGCGGCGATCACAATCGAGCCCGGCGGCCAAATTGAATTGTCCGGAGAGCAGTGTCCGACGATCCATTGTGCGCACGACGAGTTCGCGGTTCATGTCCAGCAGTTGACGGAAATTGGGAGCGAGGTCGGCGCGCGAATCTTAAGCCTCGGCATACAACCCGTCAGCGGGATTGACGAAATCGAGCTCCTGCCGAAGGCCCGCTACCACATCATGTATCCGTACATGGCGCGGAAAGGCACGCTCGGCCAGCGGATGATGAAACAGACGGCAGGAGTGCAGGCGAACCTCGACTATCGCGACGAGGCCGACGCGATGCGTAAGCTCCGCGTGAGCATGGGTATCGTGCCGCTCTTGTACGCGATCTTCGCCAACTCTCCGATCTCAGACGGCGGTCTCAACGGCTACCAGAGCTATCGCGGGCATATCTGGACCGACACCGACAACGAGCGATGCGGGATACCGGAGTTCACGTTGCGCGAGGATTCGACCTTCGCCGACTATGCCGAGTACGCGCTCGACGTGCCGATGTACTTCATCATCCGCAATCACGAGTATATCGACCTGACGTGCCCGCCCGGCATCACGTTCCGCACCTACATGACGCAAGGCTTCGGCCGCGAGCGCGCGACGCTCGACGACTGGGGCGATCATCTGACGACGATTTTCACCGAGGTGCGCCTCAAGAAGTATATCGAGGTGCGCACCGCGGACAGCCAGCCACCGCGGATGATGACCGCACTGCCCGCGCTGATAAAGGGGATCCTGTACGAAGACGATTGCCTTCTCGGCGCGTGGGACCTGGTGAAGCGGTGGAGTTACGCCGAGCGGCTTAAGCTCAACGACTCGGCGCACAAGATCGGGCTCGAAACGCGCGCGGGGAAGATTGCGTTTCGGGAACTCGCGACTGAGCTTATCGAGATCGCTATACGCGGGCTGGAGCGCCAGAAGGCGTTGAACGATCGCGGCCAGGATGAGAGCATCTACCTGCTCGAGTTGCTCGACCTGGTACGCCGCGGTCAGAATCAGGCGGTGCTCGCGAGCGAGCGATGGAAGGGCAGCTGGAATTACGAGCTTATGCGGCTGATCGCCGAGCGATCATACGACGCCGCTGGGCTTGCATGAGATGGAACTGAGAGTCACCGAGTGGCATGTCCGCGCGCTCAACATCCTGTTGATCGCAGCGATTGCCTATTTCGCGGCACTTAACGTCGAGGACATTATCACGCGCGCGCTACACGGCTCCTCGGTCGAGACTCCCGCATTCAGGGCGTCGATACCGCCGGCGAGCGGAATCAAGTCGCGTACCTATTACGATCAAATCGTGCATCGCGACATCTTCAACCTGGTCCCGCAGGTGAGCGCGCCCGCGCCGGTCGTCCAGGAAGACCTGCATCTGAAGCTGCTCGGCACGTCGAAGCTGTCGCGCACCAAGCCGTACGCGATAATCGAAGACCAGACGGGCGAGCAGGCGCTCTATCGCGTGGGCGACGAGATTCCGGATGCGGGCAAGCTGATCGCGGTCGCGACCACCAGCGCGCTTATCGACCATAACGGCAAGATCGTCTCGCTCGAGATGCCCAAGGATGAGATGCCGAGCACCGAGGCGCCTCCGATAAGGCCCGATTTCGCGAATCCTGCGTTCCGCCGTCGCAATCCGAATTTCTTCCGCAGGCATCGCGGGCCGGGCACGCCGGAGAGCCTGAACCTCCAGCGCACCGGACCCGACAGCTTCTCGGTGAACCGTTCCGACCTGATGAACACGGTGGCTAATCCGGCCGAACTGATGACTGAAATCCGCGCGGTGCCGAACGTGCAGGACGGCAGCACGACGGGCTTCACGCTCTCGGAAATCGTGCCGGGCTCGGTATTCGCACAGCTCGGCTTGCAGGACGGTGACGTGCTGACGGGAATCAACGGCCAGTCGGTGAACAATCCGCTGCAGGCCGTGGGGATGCTGACGACGATCGGGCAGCAGCCGTCGCTCAATGTCACCGTGACGCGCGACGGGCAGCCCATCAGCCTGCACGTGGACATTCACTAGCTGATGGAACTTCGTGCGGCGCGCCGAAGCGAGCGCGACGAAGTCCTCGACCTACTCGCGCTCTGGTACGACGATCGCGCATTCTTCGCACTCTACAATCAGAACGATTCGACCTTTCGCGACGACCTCTGCCTGGTCGCACTCGACAACGGCCGTATCGTCTCAACCGTGCAAATCTTCGATCGCCAACTAAACTTCGGCGGCGAACCGGTGCCGTTGGGTGGGATCGGCTCAGTGTTCACGCGCGAAGATTATCGTCATCGGCGGGTCGCGTCGGAGCTGATGCGGCTCGCGGTCGCGACGATGGAGCGCGAGCGCTTCGAGCTTTCGTTGCTCTTCGCGGAGCGCCTGACCTTTTACAGCCAGTTCGGCTGGCGCGAGATTGGCCGCAAATTCAGCATGCTGGCGCAGGCGTCGCAAATCGCGGCGCCGCGGGATATCGAGATCGACACCTTTGACGCGGCGCGCGACCTCGACGCGATTGCCGCGATACATCGTGGCTACAGCGGACGTTTCAACGTGACGGCGGTCCGGGACATCGAGGCGTGGAGATCGAACCTCGTTTTCGCCGGCAATCAGCCGCTCCATCCGGGCAAAGGCGCGGAGGAGTATTTCGCTATGGCGCGGCAGGGCAATGCCGCGCCGGTCGCATACGCGCGCATCACGCGCTTTCACGGCGTCGCGATGGTCATGGAATATGGCTACCGTCCGAACCGCATGGAAGCGATGCTCGCGCTTTTTCGCCACCTCGGCGAGGTCGCGATGGGCGGCCCGTCATCATTCACCCTCAAGGGCGACCATCGTAACGCCGCGCTGCTCAAGAGCGACCGCCCCGATGCGGCGCCGGGCGTGATCGTAACGCATACGGCGCACGACCCCGCGCTCGAGGAACGGCTTCGCGCCGGCGGGTGTCCGGTGATGCATCACGCGGACAACTTCTACATGTGGCGCGCGATCTCGCCGTCATTGCTCGCGCAACGCCTCGACGTTGCACCCGAGCGCGCCGAAGATCGGATGCTCGAGATAGTCCGGAGCGACAGCTCGCTGTTCTGGACCTCCGACCGCTTCTAACTCCGCAAGCCATACCCGTATCGAGCGATTGGGCCTCTTCGAGGTTCCCACGGTTGATAAGGATCTGCTCAAAATGTAAGTTATCGCGAGATTTGAGCTTAATTGGCTCTTCATAGCGATACGCGTTCGAGCACGGGCGGCGCGGCGCTGAGCGGCTTACCGGTGCTCACGGGCAAAGTTGAAAGCAACGGCTCCGGCCTGAAGAAATACAAGGTCTCGCTGTATGCCGCCGTACTTGGCAATCAGGGGTCTGCTTGGCAACTTCTCGGCAGCGACACCACCAACGGCAACGGCCATTTCCAAATCATCTACCGATTGCCAAGAACAGTACCCGGCCAGCCACAACCAATTCTGTTTGTCGAAGCTGTCAACGGCCGGCGATGCTGGCAGCGTGAGCGGTTCTCCGCCCCTCGTCCCAGTCGTCGTGGATGTCAACGAACGCACCACGGTGGCGACCGCGAACGCGTTCGCGCAGTTCGTCAACGGTTCGATGATCGAGGGTAACACCGTCGGCATGAGTAACGCCCTTCCGATGGCCGGCAACCTTGCGAATCCGATCACCGGCAACGTCGCGATTGTTCTTAGCGCGACGGCGAACGGAGGCGAAACGTCAACCTTCGCCACCTTCAACTCTCTGACCAACGTGGTCGCTAGTTGCCTCGCGTCAGCGAGCAACTGCGCGCAGCTATTCAAGATCACCACGCCCGCCGGTGGTCCCGCGCCGACCAACGTGCTTCAGGCCCTCGTGAACGTGGTGAAGTATCCATCGTACCTCGATTCGATGGGCGATCGGGCCTCCGACGACCCGCTTTTCGACCTTTCGCAGAAGCGGCAGATCTACACTCCGTTCCTGACCTCGCTTGACCTCGCGACCGACCAACTGGCTCTTGTTCCTCAAGATCAACGGGAGGCTTTTACAGAGCGCAGAACCAATTCAACTTGATGAACGGTCCCGGCAATTTCGCGATTGATGCGGGAGGTTCCGCCTGTGCCACGACTCCCACGAGCATCAGCCATTTCTGCGGTGTGAATACGGCTGCGTGCCCCGCGGCGGCGAGTAGCGTCGGCCATGCGATCTCACCGAATGACACCGGCTATCAGAGCGACGCCTTTACGCGAATTACCGGCGGCCAAATCGATCCGACGGGAAACATCTGCATAACCAGCAATTGGAAGATCGAGGCCAACCCAAGTCTGAACCCCGGCGGAAACTCCGTCGTCATTGCGATCGGCGCCGCCGCGCCAATCAAGACACCGCTCATCGGGCCGCCGGTCCGGTTAGACTGAGCGCGCGCCCGAGGGGATGCTGCGTGACAGCATAGCATTGCGGGTCTGTCGCTTTCCGTGATGGGAAGTTTGCGCCTGCATCGAGCTTTGCCTGGCAAAACGGTCGCGACTGTTTCAATTTGATCGTGATCACGCCTTAAGTACTTGCCGCGCGCCTCGGCTTGGCGGATTTTGGATCGCGAGGTCGTTGTGCTGGAGGTGGTCCGATGGTTTCCTTGTCTGTTCGTCGGGGTGTCGCGTCTCGAGGGGGCGTGCTCCGAGCGCTCGCCGCAATAATCGCAATCACGTTCGCAGTCACGTTGACTGCCGCTCGATCTGAAGCCGCGCGGCGTCATCGCGCTCAAGCCGCGGCATCCGAGGACGAAGCCGAGAGCGCGTCGGGCGCCAAAGGGAACGTTCAGTACGCCGAGGCCTGCGTGCTCGAGCCCGTCACCGGCAGCGTCATCTTCGAGGCCAACGATCATCAGCCATGGCCGACGGCGTCGCTCGCCAAGATGATGCTCATGTATATCGTGGCGCAGAAGCTCGACGACGGTAGCCTCAAGCTCACCGATCAGATTACGACGTCGGCCAAGGCCGCCAAGACAGGCGGCTCACAGGTTTACTTGAAAGAAGGTGAGGTCTTCTCGCTCGACGACATGATGAAGGCGGTCGTGGTGCACTCCGCCAACGACGCGTCGGTCGCGGTGGCGGAATATATCGCAGGCTCGACCGAGGCCTTCGTGGTTTTGATGAACCAGAAAGCCGCCGAGCTCGGCATGAAGGACACCCACTACTATTCGGTGCACGGCTTGCCGCCCGGACCCGGCCAACAGGCCGACGTCGCGAGCGCTTACGACCTCGCGATTCTCGCGCGCGCGCTGCTCAAGTATCCGCAGGTCCTCAAGTGGTCGTCGATCGACGACACCAAGTTTCGCAACGGCACATTCGATCTGCGCAACACCAATCACCTGGTTCGCACTTATCCCGGATGCGATGGACTCAAGACCGGCTTTTACGACCAGGCCGGATTCAACGTGGTGGCAACCGCCAAGCGCGGCAACATGCGTCTCGTCGCGGTCGTGCTCGGAACCACGCACAAGCTGACCAACTTCAAGATGGCCGCCGAGATGATGTCGCAGGGCTTCCTCAACTACGACATGCACTCGATCGCGACTAAGGGCGCGTCCACCGATCAGACGGTGGCCGTAGTCGATGGAGCCAAAGACAAGATCAAGCCGGTGTGGGGCGGCGACGCGGCCGTTTTCATGAAACGAGGCGACGAGAACAAGGCAATCAAGGTAGATTACAAGCTGCCGCCTTCCGTCGCGGCGCCAATACATGCAGGCCAGGAGATCGGCACGGCTGACGTGCTGGAGAACGGCAAGCCGATCGCCACCATATCCTTGCTGGCACCTTCAGATATCGCCGCCGAGAAAGGCTCGCTGGTGGGACGGTTGCTCAGCAAATTCTAAGCGCTGAAGCCCGCCGTCCGGACGTGCAGCATCCGGATGGCATTACATGGCCCCTTTCGGGCGTGATAGCTTCGCGTTCAGACCCGAGCATTCATGACGCCTGAAATGCCATCCCCCACACCCGAGGTCTCGACTTCGGCACCGCCGCCAATCGCACCAACAGTTTCATCGCCGCCGCCGGTTCGCCGGCCGTGGCGCTACCGGCGCAACGAGCTGATCGCGATAGTCGTGGCAGTCTTTGTGATCTGGGTAGCGGGGAACCTCGCGCTGCACTTCGGACAGATTCACCACGACCATCTCGACTACGTGTACAACATCGACCAACAGTTTCCGCCAGATCGGCCGGCACCACCCGGCGAGATCCTTGCCACGACGCTCGCGGCGATCATGGATCACGAGCTGCATACCGGTTTCGGATGGCGTCCCAATGATTTCTACCTGTGGGGACCGAAGGTGATGGCCGACAACAATGCCGATCGCCAAATCGGGATCATCATGGCGATGCGCGAGACGGTGCGTGTCTTCAAAGATCACCTGACCAAGGTGTCCTCGAACGAATACGACCCGAACCTGGTCATCGCAGATACCGATTTGCGTAATGATGCCGAGCGCTGGATTCTGCCGGCGCCCGAGACGAAGTACCAGGACGGTATCGACCATCTCCGGGCGTACGTGAAAGGCCTCCACTCGACGCCGCCCACCTCGCGCGAGTTGAACATCCGCGCCGTCGAGCTGGTGCGATTGATCCAGGCATGGACGGACTTGCTCGGCGATGCGCACGCGAATCTCTATCGCACAACGAAGGATGATGGCTCTCCCGTCAGGAGCTGGGACTGCGACCATTACTTCTATCGCGCGCAGGGCTACGCGCACGTCATGTACTACTCGATGATGGCGATCAAGCGTGAGTACGCGTCAGTGCTCAAGGACGATGAGGTTTTGAACACGCTCTTCAACGACACGATCGACGCGCTCGGCCAGGCCTCCGTGATGAAACCGTTGATCGTGTTAAACGGCGGGCCCAACAGCATCTTCGCCAATCATCGCCACAACCTCGACGCCTATATCAACGAGGCGCGGCAGAAGATGTATTCGATCCGCGAGGAGCTGCAGCGCTCCCCGCTTTAGCCGACGCTCAGTCGCTCCAGAAGCCGAGGAACGGGCAAAGCAGGATCGCGCCGCCGCGTGCGAGCAACTCGAACATCGCAGGCGCCCACCTTACCGGCACGCCTATCGCGCGCGCGACGAGTTCGCCGCCAAACGGCATCCGCTCCGACCCCATCGCGAGCCTGAGGCCCCACAGTCCGCGCACCGGACGATAGTCGACGAGCTCGTGGTCCTGGCGACGTTCGATTTTCGCGCGCTCGCGCGCAATTTCGATCGCGCGCCCGAAGCCTCCCACCTCGTCGACCAGTCCGTTCTGCTTCGCCGCCACGCCGCTCCAGACGCGTCCGCGCGCCACGGCTTCGGCCTGCTCGACCGTCAGCCGGCGGCCCTCAGAGACGCGTGCCACGAAGTTGTCGTAAAGATGTCCGACAGTACGGTCGATCTGGGCCAACTCGTCTTCGCTCAGCGCGCGCGAGATCGAAAGCGCGTCAGCGCGCTCTGAGGTCTTCACAAAATCGAAGTGGACGCCCAGCTGATTCAACAGGTTGGCCAAGCTGAACCTCGTGAACACAACGCCGATCGACCCGGTGACGGTCGCAGGCTCGGCGACGATCGCATCCGCGCCAGCCGCGATGTAATAGCCGCCTGAGCCCGCAACGTCGCCCATCGAAACGATGACGGGCTTCCCGCGTCCCTGCGCCTCGCGCACCGCGCGCCAGACGATGTCCGACGCTACCGCCGACCCTCCGGGCGAGTTGATTCGAAACACGATCGCGCTGACACGTTCGTCGCGCGATGCGCGATCGAACTGCGCCGCGGTGGCAGAAGCGCTGATGAACTCGCCCGCCACTGGAGCGTCGCCCGCGACGACCGGCCCCGTTGCGCACACGACCGCAATTCGTGGGCGCCGACCCCGCTCGCGAACGTGAGCTGCATGACGGATGTACCGCCCAAGGCTGATGAACACCTTGCTATCGGGATCAGCGTCGAAGCTCGCGCGGATATCCTCGCGGTAGCCGCTGCGATCGATAAGTCTCGCGTCAGCGGCGTCTTTGGCCGAGATGAACCCGGCCGCGAGCAATTCGTGCACCCGCTCGAGATCGATCTTGCGCGACTCAGATATCGCCTCGGCGATGAGCCGCTCGGAGTCGCGAATGATCGCGTCGAGACTCTCGCGCAGCGCCGGCGACATCGCGTCGCGGCTGAACATCTCCGCCGCGCCCTTGTACTCCTTCCACTGCAGAGTTTGCGCCTGCACGCCGAACTTCTCGAGCGCGGACTTGAGGAAGATGCCGCCCGCGGCGACGCCGAGCATCGCGATCATCGTGTCCGGATTGGCAACCACTTCAGTTGCGCCGGCGGCGATCAGCAACTCGCGCGGGCCTAAGCCGTCTCCCGTGAATAACGCCACGATGCGCTTGCCGCGCAGATGCGCCGCCCGGAGCAGGCGATAGATCTCGTGACAGGTAGCGAGGCCCGCCTCGAACCCGCCGATTTCGACGATAATGCCGCGCACCGACGGATCTGCCTCGACAGCCTCGAGCGCGTAACGGAGATTGCGGAGACTCATCGCAGCGCGGCCGCGGCGGAGCAACTGGTCAATCGGCGTTACCTGCGGATCCTCATGAATCGAACCGCTAAGGCGAATCGTGATCACGGCCTCGCGCGGGATACGCGCCGGACGAATCACTGCGTACCAGAACACCGCGAGGCTCGCCGCGGCAATCACGAGCAGCGAGACGCCCGCTTTGATTTCGTGATGTGTCAGCGCAAGCAGGCCAAGCAGCAGCAAAACCGCTACCATGATCGCGAGACGTACCTCGCGGCTTATCCACAGACGCATTGGGAATTTTCTTTTCATAGGCTTGAATAGCCGCCTCGTCGAATGCTCAGCTTAGATTACCGATTTTCAATGAACAGGTCTGTCCTGATTCTGCTTGCATCGCTCCTGCTGCTTGGACCTGTGTCCTGCGCGAGCAAGAAGCCCCCGCCCAAGCCGGTGCCGCCCCCGTTCGCCGGGGAGACCGCCACACTCTCGATTACAAATGGAATTCACATCCTGAGCCAGGTAAATCTGCCTGCTGGATTTGCTCCGTCAGGACGCTCGCCAATGTGGCTGCAGAATGGCCAGGAAATTGGAGTCGTCGGCAAAAACGGACGCGCCACGGTCGTGCTCGGTTATAGCGGACAGCAGTGGAAGACCGGCCGCGTACTCGCCGCGGATACCGGACCGAACGCCGCGGAGCAGGGCCGAATCGTGGATGTAGCGGCGAGCCCCGACGGCATGACACTAGCTATCGCCGAAGTAATTCCCGGTCAGAAGCGGCTCGACGTCGTGCTGCGCGACTTGATCGCAGTCGGACCCGGCAATCCAATCGCGAGTTTCGATGGCGAGTTCGACTCGGCGACCCTCGCATGGCTCAACAACGGCACCGTCGCGCTCGCTCTCAGAGCGCATCCGCAGACCTCACCTCGGCCAGCTGACGAGTCCGAGTCGCCGCCGAAAACGCCGGAGAGCCTGCAACTGATCGTTGTGACCGGGACCGGCTCGGTCGCGCCACTGGATATCAAGTGCCCGATGTCGCCACTCAGCTGGAGTGCGAACGCTGTCTTCGCGGTCGGATCGGGTGACCGCGAAGTTCCGCCCATTATTATCGACAGACGCAATTCCGAGTGCCGCCAGTTCAGCACTGTCGGGCCGATTCGGGTGCTCGACTGGGATGAGGACGAGGAAGGTACCTTTCTCTACATCAAGCCCGATCCGGCAACCGGCAGCAGCGGGGTCTATCGCTACAATATCGATACCGGCCACGAAAAGCTGGTCGCGATTTCAACCGGCGCCGCGAAATTCACCAGCGGTGGCACCGTGATCGTCGAGGGCAATCAGAACCTCACTTTCCGGATGGCAACGGAGCGCCCGGATCTTCCGGTGCATGCGCAGATCGCAATCTCACAGCCTGAACAGGGCGAGGTTCAGTTCAAGCCGCTCGGCTTCGACACGACGGCGCCGATGCTCGCGGCGAGCTCGCTAACTTACTCGGACACTATCGACGCGGCGGCGATTCAGACCTTCGCGCCCGGAACACCGACGGCTTGGCGCAAGATCATCAACTATTCGGTGCCGAACCAGAGCGCGTTTTTGCTCGCGACCGGCGCCGCACGCGGCACGCTCGGCATGAGCTGGTCGATCCACGGCCGATGGCTCGCGATCGTTGACGGCGATCAGTTCAACAGCATGCTGACCGTGATCGTGCCGCCGCAGTAGCGCGGAGCTTCAAGCGCTCGCGCGCTGGCGGCCCTCCTGGTACTGAGCAGCAGCGCGGAATGCGCCGGCCGCGCGCTCGAAGCTATCGAAAGTAACCAGATTCCGCTGGCGCGCAAGCTCTTTGGCGCGCGCGACGATCGCTTCCAGATGCGCCGCGTGAAGCACGATCGCAAAGGCCTTTGCCGACTTGTTGGCGAACTCGACCAGCTTGTCGAGCAGAGCGGTCAGCTCATCCTCGTGCGTCGCCCATCGCTGCGCTCGGAAGCCGGTGCCGATCTCGAGCACGATCGCGTCGATTACTGGGTCGCGATCGAGAATCTGTAGGATCCTATCCAGCCCGCCAGGATGCAGCCCCGACCCGATCGTTCCGCCGGCGTCGAGCGGATTCCGATAGCTACCGCCGATAATGTTGAAGAACGTTTTCAACTCTTCGTATGAGGAATCCGAGAGCGCGGGGATCTCGAGGCCCGCGGTCGCAAATGTGTCGGTAATAACGACTGACTGACCTCCGGTCATCGCAACCAGCCCCATTCGTCGGCCGTGCACCGATTTTCCCTTCGCGAGCAGCTCAACCGCGTCGAGCATCGCGTCGAGGCTTGATGCTTCGACCGCGCCACTCTGACGCACAACCGCGCGCCACGTCGCTTCGGCTGTAGCGAGCGAGCCGGTGTGCGAGAAGGTCGCGCGCGCGCCGGCCTCGGTCACACCGCCCTTCCAGATCACGACGGGAATTCGTTCGGTCGCGCGCCGCACGCTCTCGAAGAATCGCCGCCCGTCGCGCACGCCCTCGATATACATGCCGAGCACGCGAGTCGCCGGGTCCGCGGCCATCAGGTCGATATAGTCGGCGGCTTCGAGCACCAGAACGTTGCCAATCGACGCGGCCTTGTTGACACGGATTCCGCGCGACGGCGCCTGCATCGAAAAGTTGATCGTGTGGGTGCCGCTCTGTGAGATGAAGCAGACGTCGCCGGCTTCGCCGACGTATTCCTCGGGATAGTTGCAAAGCCCCGCGCCCGGGCTGTAGAGGCCCATGCAGTTGGGGCCGACCAGCGCGATATCGGAACCGAGCGCATTCTCACGCAGCTCGCCCTCGAGCCGAATGCCGAGCTCCTCGCCGGTCTCCGAAAATCCCGACGTGAAAAATCCGATCGAACCGACCTTGTTGGCGATACAGTCCTTGAGGATTCGCGGCGCGACCTGGCGCGGCACCGCGCTAACCGCGTAGTCGATCGGCTCGGTGATCTCGGCGAGGCTCTTCTTGTTCTCGATGCCCATCGCCTCGATTCCCGGAATTTCGTTGGGGTCGATCTGCACCGAGTAGAGCTTGGTCTTGAGCCCGCGCATCGCGCGGAGCCACATGTAGCCGCCCATTTTCTTGTCGCCGATTACGGCGACCGCGCGCGGCTTGAATGCGCGCGCGAGATTCTCGACCCGGGCGGCGTGGCGCGGATCGACGATACCGGCGGGCTTCGGTGGCTCACTGTCGATCGCGATTCGTGCATCGAGAATCGCGAAACCGTTCGGATAGCCAACGATCGGGTTTAGATCGAGTTCGCGGATTTCCGGATACGCAATCGCGAGTTCGGAGACGCGCGCCACGAGGTTCGCGATTGACTCGGTATCGACCGCCGCCGCGCCGCGAACGCCCTTCAGAACTGCGGCGCCGCGCAACT
>JASHQJ010000294.1 GCA_030037595.1 Candidatus Binataceae bacterium | reverse complement strand
CACAGCACAGACCTCGAAATAGGGATGGGTCAGATAGTCGGGCGCAAGCCCCGAATTTCGCGCGAAAAACCGATCGATAGGGCGTGCGTAACGATCGTTGACACAGGCCCATCGCGGTTTGCATCCGCCGCTCGCCAGCAGATCCCGGTGGTGGCATCCGTCGCATTGCACCGGATTTCCCTGCCAGTCCCTGGCTTCGCGCCCCTCATTCATCCTCGGCTCCTGTCCGATTGAGCACGTCGATCAGGAGACCCGCACCCACGCGATCATCAGGATCGAGTTCCAGCAATTTTAGTGCTGCCGCTCGTCCCTGCCCGAGGTTTCCCAGCCGAATCTGTAGGTAGCTCCACGCTTTGAGGGCGAACAGATAAAAACGCGGCTTCGCCGCGTCGAAATCGGAAAAGTCGCGGCCGCCCGCCGAAACGTCGCGCCAGTCGGACGGCAGCCCGAGCTCGCGCGCGGTGCGCTCGATACATCGCTCCGCCCAGGCCGAAGCCTGCTTTAGATCTCCCGAATAGAAATGGAAGCGGTACAGGGCAATCCAAACCTCGAGATGATTGGGCTCGATCGCCAGCGCGCGCCGCAGATGCGCTTCCGCATGGAGTCCGTCCTGATAAGCGCGATCCGCGCACGCAAGCTCGCGAGCGGCGTCCGGAGCCAGCGGACTTTCCTGATCAGGGATCAGCCATTGCGATCCTTGCGCTTCGATGATGTCTGCTCCATCGTCCATCAGACGGTTCGCTCACTGTGCGTGCCGAATACGTGCGATCTCCATCGTGGCGACCGCCGGCACCTGCGTCGCCGAGGACGCGCAGGCCTTGGCCGCGTTGGGAGCGAGGATGCTGAATCCGGAATCGGTCCTCGTGTCCACGAAATCGACAGTCGCACCCTCGAGGAGCTGGCGGCTTTCCTGCGACATGAACAGGCGCAGGCCGTTGGCTTCCAGCACAACGTCGTCGGGCCTGGGTTCAGGCTCGACGTCGAACTGAGCCGCCAGACCGGAGCATCCTCCGGGAGAAACCTCCAGACGAAACCCGGCCGCGCCGCCTCCGCCTATCCGCACCATCCTGCGCATGAAGGCTTCGGCTGTCGCCGAGAAGGTTATGCTCATTTCGCTTGCCCCCTATTGGACCGCCGCTGCGTAACGCGGAAACGATTCGTCGATTACACAGGTGTCATCAATCGGACAGGCGGCCGCGCACTGCGGTTCATCGAAGAACCCGATGCACTCAGTGCACTTCTTGGGGTTGATCGCGTAGAAGCCGCCCTTGGCGTAGATCGCGTTGTTGGGACACTCGGGCTCGCACGCCGAACATCCGGTGCATTGCGACTCCTCAATTCTGTAAGCCATTACCCAACTCCTGTATAGAATTCGCCGCGATCACGCGGCGACGAATGCACCCTGCCGAATCGCGGCATCGCCGCGATCTGTGTGAACGATTTCGCCTGCCTTGACCCTGGCCAAATAATCGCGGAAGTACGCGATTGCGGATTTCTCGATGAACTCGTGCGCGTAGCGATCGACAGGCTCGATGCCCGCGGCCTTCAGCTCGTCATTGGGGCACGCGCCGATCTTGGCGACGAATACCGCGTGGCAGTCATTGATCGCGCGGATGACGGTCTCGAGGGCCGCCTCTTCGCCAAAGCCGCCCTGACAATACAGGTCGACCCGGCGATGGCCGACGAACTTCGCGCCGGCGGTGCTCACCTCGTACACCTGGAACTCGTGCGCGTGGCCGAAGTGCTCGTTGATCTTCCCGCCGCCCTTTGTCGCAACCGCAATCAGCATCTTGATCTCGGAGAACTCGCCCGCCAGCGTCTCCATTTCGGCGCGCTTCGCGGCAACCTTCGCCTGACGATCTTCCTCTACCGCCTTCTGGTAGTTGCGCCGCGAATCGAGGTCGTACACAACCGACATCTGCTCGATCTTTTCGGTGGTGAACTCGGCGCTCCGATCCTCCCCGAGCAGCCCCACCGCGTCGGCGCGGCATTGGCGGCAATGCCGCATCATGTTCATCTCGCCTTCGCACTTGTCCTGCAACGCTTTGAGTTCCTGGGCGCTGGGACCGCGCTGTCCATTCAGACCGAAGTAGGTTCCATGCTCGGGCTCGGAGATTAACGGCATGATGTTGTGCAGGAATGCGCCGCGCGACTTCACCGCGCGGTTTACTTCGACGAGGTGCTCATCGTTGATTCCCGGGATCATGACCGAGTTGACCTTGCACAGGATCTTGTTGGCGGTCAGGGCCTCCAGCCCTTCCATCTGCCGGTCGGTAAGAAGCTTGGCGGCATCACGCCCGCGGTAACGCTTGTGATTGAAGAACACCCACGGATAGACGCGCTCCCCGACTGCGGGATCGACCATGTTGATCGTGATGGTGACGTGGTCGACGTTGAAGTCCTTGATCGTCTTTACGTGGTCGGGGAGAGCGAGGCCGTTGGTCGAGAGGCAAAGCTTGATGTCAGGGGCCTGTCTCGCGATCAGCTCGAAGGTTTTGAAGGTCTTTTCGGGATTGGCCAGGGGATCGCCCGGACCGGCGATTCCAAGGACCGTCATCTGCGGAATTTCTGAAGCGACCGCCACCACCTTCATCGCTGCCTGCTCCGGAGTAAGACGTTCGCTCACGACTCCGGGACGGCTTTCGTTGGAGCAGTCGTACTTGCGGTTGCAGTAATTGCACTGGATGTTGCAGGCGGGCGCGACGGCCACGTGCATGCGGGCGTAGTGATGGTGTGCCTCTTCGCTGTAGCAGGGATGATTCTTGACCTTCTCCCAGATTTCGGGGTCAAGGTCGCCCTGCCCCGCCGCAGATCCGCAACTGGCCTTGCCACCAGCGCTGCTGGAGCTGCATCCGCCCTGGCTTGCGGGCTTGCCGTTCACTTCAACTTTGATTCCGGATAGTTGCTTCAACCTGGAAGCAGCCGGTTTATCAATCTGCACCAAACCCGCCATCGGTCGCTCCTTCCGAAGGACTCAGGGACCTTTGTCTCGATGACCAAGCCCTGTCGTCCCTGCCCACAGAAGCGCAACTTGCGTGCCATGGGACCGCGGAAACGAGATTCGATTTACTCGGTTGTTTTTGGACCGTGCGCGGCCGGAGACGTGTAGCTTTCCGAACAAACCTGCGGGCGGGACGACAAAACCAACAACTGGGTCCGCGCGATTTCGAGGAGCGTGTAGTCGAGAGATCCTAACCTGATCAGAAGCGCCGGACCTCAATCCCGTGCTTTTTGAGCGCGTAGCCCATCTGGCGCGGGGTGAGATTCAGCATGCGCGCGGCCTTGGCCTGCACCCATCCAGCTTTCTCCATGGCTTTGATCAGGCGTTCGCGCTGGCTTTCGGCCTGCCCGGAATCGGCAGCCGCCTGAGCGGAATCGTCCCGCACCGGGGCCTGCGGAAGAGAGGTTACCGCGGGAATATCGATCGGCTTGATTCGCGATCGCCATAGCAGCGTCGACAAGCACTGGTTGCGCTGGCACGGCACGTCGCTGTCGGCAATCATCGAGTATCGCGCCATCAGCGCGGTCCGTTCCACGCAGTTCTCCAGTTCGCGCACGTTGCCTGGCCAGGCGCAGGACTTCAGCACTTCCATCGCCTCAGGCGAAATCGATAGATCGCGGCCGTTGGCAATGTTGAACTTGTTGAGGAAATGCCAAACGAGATCGGGAATGTCCTCGCGGCGCTCACGCAGGGGCGGCAGGAAAATCGACACCACGTTGATGCGATAGTAGAGATCGGCGCGGAACTGTCCCTTCGGGACCATTTCTTCGAGATCGCGGTTGGTCGCGCATATCAGCCGAACATCGACCGAGATGGTTTTGGTACCACCCACGCGCTCGAATTCGCGCTCCTGAAGCACTCGCAGCAGCTTGGCCTGGAATGAGGGAGATACGTCTCCGATTTCGTCGAGGAACAGCGTCCCGCCGTCGGCCTGCTCGAAGCGTCCTTTGTGGTCTCGCAGCGCCCCAGTAAATGAGCCCTTCTCGTGTCCGAAGAGTTCGGACTCGATTAGCGAGTCTGACAGCGCCGCACAGTTCACCTTAATGAACGGCTTGTCCTTGCGCCGGCTCGCGAAGTGAATCGCGCGCGCGACAACCTCCTTGCCGGTGCCGCTCTCGCCGCGCAGCAGGATGGTCGAATTGCTCGTCGCCGCGTGCTTCACCTCCGCGAAGATCTCGTTCATCCGCTTGCTGAGCCCGATGACATTGTCAGGGCGACTCTTGCCATCGAGTTCCTTCTGCAGGCGATGCTTTTCCTCCATGAGGCGCGAACGGTCGGTCTCGACCGCCTGGTGCAACCGCGCGGTCTGACCGATCAGATTCGCCGCCATCGTCAGGAAGCGGATATCCCGCTGAAACGCGATTGCCGACTTGTAGGTGCGCTCGACGTTCAAAACGCCGAAGCAGTGGCGGTTGGACTTTATCGGAACGCCAATAAACGAAACTCGCTCACCGTCGGAAGGTTCGATGGGAGGGAGATTTAAAGGGGGTGAAGGTTCCTTTGCAACGTTGGGAATCACGGCCGGAACGCCGGTCTTGACGATCTCGCCGACGATTCCTTCACGAACGGTGATCTGGATTTTGCGCCGCTGCTCCGCGGTGAGGCCCCTTGCGGCAGCGATCTTCAGCTCGCCTGAGTCATCCAGCAATGTCACCATCCCGCGCTGCAGGCCGAGGTGCACTTCGAGCACGTTCAGCACCTCGTACATGCTTTTTTCGAGGTCGAGTGATGAACTCAGGATTTTGCTGATTTCATAAATCGTAACTAATTCGACATCGCCGGGATTTGGTGAAACGCTGACCATGACCCAGTGTCCCGCAAGCCAAATATGCAAAAGACTTGCCAATAAGTGGAGTCGAGTTTCTTTGTTTCCCTTCGAACTCGAATTGCAACTCAGGAATTAAGCTTGTTACTCACGCCTATTAGGCTGGAAAATCAACGGGCCGATTCGCGCGCCATCTTCGTGGCATTGCGCGGCGCTAGCCACCTTTTGCGCGTAAGTTGAATGACACGTCGTGCAGATTGCGAGATTCTTTCCGAGCGCAAGCAGTACCGCTTGCTCATCATGTCTGCATGAGGCGATGCTGATTTGATTCGCAGTGTGATGAAATCCAAAGCCGCTGCCAAGGTGCGGATTTGCTGAAGGTCATCGCCCTAGCGCTGGAATCCCTACATCGCGTCGGCTCTCGCCAGTTCTCCGATAACCGACCCGCCGACGCTGTCATCCGCATCGAGTTCGCGGAGCTTGGCTAGGATGCGATCGCAATCCTCGCGATCGCCCTGCCGCAGGCGAATGAAGGCGAGCGCTTTCAGACTGAAAAGAAAGAAATGCTGCGCGCCGTGGACCGAAGACCAGTCGGCGCTGCGGGGCGTCAATTGATCGATACGTTCCGAAAAACCTCCCCTTTGAGCCGCGATGGCGAGGCCTGTGCGGACGATTCTTTCGGCGGCATCGAACTGCTTGCCATAGAAAAAGAACTTGTACAGCGCGAAGTAGACGTGAAGGCATTCGCGGTCAAGGCTGTGAGCACGCCACAGCAGCCGCTCCGCGAATTCGCCGTCGTCGTAATGGAGCATCGCCTGCTTCAACACCGGTAGAGCGGGCGACGCGGCCTGTTCCGCGAACAGAAACTCACGCGGCCCGGGATCGATCGCTGGTCCGGGCAATGGTGCGATCCTCACCCGATTCTGGCCCTGCGCGAAGGCAGGGTCAGCCGCAGATTCTCCGCGCTTACATCGCTTTGACCTTGCGCCTGCTGAAAAACCTTGAAGACTTTTTCGGTAACCGCATTGGAGCGCACGAAGTCTTGGTAGGCGCGTTCCAACAGGGTCCTGATCGCCTTTACGGCCATGTCTTCACTCTCGGCGGCGATATCTTCTTTCTGCAGGTACTGACGAAACCGCTTCAGAATGTGAAGTCGATTAACGTTGACGACCGCCTGGTCGTATTGAACGCCGAAGAAGTCCAGGAATTCCTCCGCTGCCGAGAACCGCGCCATAGTTGCGAACAGGTTGTCGGTGGCGGTCATCGTTCGATTCCAGCGCCCGTGGACGCCGGCCCCATGGTCGCGTCAAATGCCGAGGTCGACTCGAGATAAAACCGGCGAAGCTCGTCAGGCTCCGGAGCCCGCTTGGCAATTACGGCAAAATCGCGGATTCGCGCGAGGATGGCGCGCGCGGCATCCTCTTCCAGGGAAATACCCATTTGCGCATAGGCGTGAATCACGGCGCGCGAGCCCGAATGCTTACCGAGGACAAGTCGGTTCTCCCTGCCCACCTCGCGCGGGTCGATGTTCTGATAGTTGGGCGTGTACTTGATTAAACCGTCAACGTGAGTGCCCGATTCGTGGGTGAATACCGCTTCGCCCACGATGCTCTTGTTGACCGCAACCAAGCGGCCGGACGCCCGAGCAACGAGCTGCGAGATCGCGAGATAGTTTTGCATCTTCACGCCGGTTTCCACGCCGTAGATATGCCGCAGTCCCATCACGACCTCCTCGAGCGGCGCATTTCCGGCCCGCTCGCCGAGACCATTGACCGTGGTGCTGATATGCGTGGCGCCGGCTGCCGCCGCTGCCAACGAGTTGGCGGTGGCGAGACCGAGGTCATCATGGGCATGAATCTCGATTTCCAAACTCACCGCCGCGCGCAGCCGTTTGATACGGTCAGCCGTGACAAACGGGTCCAGCACTCCCAGGGTGTCGGCGAAGCGGAAGCGACGGGCACCCGCGTCCTGCGCGGTGCGTGCGACGACCTGCACGAAGTCCTGATCGGCCCGTGAGGCATCCTCGGCGCCGACCGAGACATCAAATCCCCGGGCAACCACCATCCGCACCGTCTCATCGACGGTCTGCAGCACCCACGCGCGGTCCCTCTTCAGTTTGTGCAGGAGCTGGACGTCGGAGACCGGGATCGAAAGATTAATCACGTCGGCGCCGCACTCGAACGCTGCCGCCAGATCGCCCTGGTGCATGCGGGTCCACACCATCAGGCGCGCCGGTAATCCCAGCCTCGCGATCGCGCGAATCGAATCGCACTCCGCCTCGCCCATCGCAGGCGTACCGACTTCAAGTTCCAGCACCCCGGCTTCCGCGAGCGCGCGGGCGATCTCCAGTTTCTCCTCGACTGAAAAGGCGACCCCTGGGCTCTGTTCACCGTCCCGCAGCGTGGTGTCGTTGACGATAATCGCGCTGGCGAGTTTGTGTGCCGTCATCTCAGTCGGCCTCGTTTTCGCGGCTCAGATTGACGGTATAGCGCGGGATCTCGAGCACGAGGTCCTGGTCCGCGATCACCACCTGGCAGCTCAGCCGCGACAGCGGAGTCAATCCCCACGCCTGGTCGAGAAGATCGTCTTCGATCTCGTCGGGCGGTTCGAGCGAATCGAAGCCCGCGCGCACGACCACGTGACAAGTCGCGCAGGCAGCCGATTTTTCACACGCATGCTCGATCATCACGCCGCGGTTCAGCAGCGCATCGCAGAGCATCTCGTCGGGCTCGACCTGGAACTCGGTCCCATGGGGGCAAAGGTCTGGGTGCGGCATGATGCTCAACCTGGGCATGGCCTAGTCCTTGGCATCCAACGCGATCAACTGCTCGACCAGCCGGCCTGATAGCGCCTGCTGCAGAGCGGTATCCATCAGCCGCGCAGCGAATTCCTGGGTGGCGCGGTTTAAGGCCTCGGTCGCCGCGCGTATTCGGTTCGCCTCGCCATCTTCGAGCAGGTCGCGCAGCTCGGCCACGCAGGAAAAGATTCGATCTCGTTCGCCCTCGTCCACAAATTCGCCGGCGCTCCGTTTGAGTGCACCGTCAAGGGCTTCAAGCATCCCCTCGGCTTCGACCCTGGCCTCAGCGAGGGCGCGCCGTTCGATGTCATCGCGCGCGTGCTCAAGCGAGGCCCGCAGCATGGCGGCGATCTCTTCGTCGGTCAGACCATACGAGGGCTTAACTCTGACCGCGGCTTCGACTCCGGTGGTCTGTTCGCGCGCGGTCACGCTGAGAAGACCATCGGCATCCACCTGAAAGGTAACGCGCACCCGCGCCACACCGGCGGCCATCGGAGGAATTCCCCGCAGCTCGAATCGCGCCAGGGAACGGCAGTCCGCCACAAGGTCGCGCTCGCCCTGCACGACGTGGATGCTCATCGCCGTTTGGCCATCTTTGAAGGTGGTGAAGTCCTGCGCACGCGCCAGGGGTATGGTGGAGTTGCGGGGAATCAATTTCTCCGCCAGGCCGCCCATCGTCTCCAATCCGAGCGAGAGTGGAATGACGTCCAGGAGAAGCAGGCCGTCACTGCGATTGCCCGCCAAAGTGTCAGCTTGTATTGCAGCCCCAATTGCAACCGCTTCGTCCGGATCTATGTCAGTAAGTGGCGGCCGGCCAAAAAACTCCCCCACGGCGCGACGCAGATGCGGCATTCTGGTCGCACCGCCGACCAGCACAACACCATCCAGAGCGTCCGGCGTCAGGTCGGCATCGCGCAGCGCGCGGCGTACGGGAGCGAGGGTCAATTCAATCAGGTCGGCCGTCAAATTCTCATACTGTTCGCGAGTCAGAGTTGCCTCGAGGACCACACCGCTCGAGAGCGGCTCCGAAATCCGGACCTTGCGCTCCTCGCTGAGGGCCTCCTTGGCGCTTCTGGCCGCGTTCAGGAGAGCCGCGCGGTCCGAGGGGGTGAGAGCGCCAGCCACGACGCCAGGGCGTTTCGCGAGCCATTCGGCAATTCGCGCGTCGAAGTCGTCACCGCCGAGCTGAGCATTGCCGCTGGTGGCGACCACTTCAAAGATCCCGTGCGAGAGTTTCAGGATGGAGATATCGAAAGTTCCCCCGCCCAGATCGTACACGGCGTAAGTTCCGGTGGTTTCCCGGTCGAGACCGTACGCAACTGCGGCCGCCGTAGGCTCGCTCAACAATCGCAAAACTTTTAGGCCCGCCAGCCTCGCGGCATCGCGCGTGGCCTCGCGCTGGGCTTCATCGAAGTAGGCGGGAACCGTGACCACTGCTCCTTCCAGTTCCCCGCCAAGCGCGCCCTCCGCGCGCACGCGCAATGCCCGCAGAATTTCGGCGGAGACTTCGACGGGGCTTCTGAGACCGGCAGAGGTTTCAAACCTCACCAGGCCGTCGCCGTCCGCAATATGGTAGGCACGACTGGTGAGTAGGGAGAGATCCGCGCGTCCGCGGCCCATGAATCGTTTCACCGAAACGATGGTGTTGAGCGGATCGAGAGATTGCGCCGCTCTGGCGCGCCATCCCACCTCGACGCCATCGGCTAGATAGCGCACGACGGAGGGCAGCAATCGCCGGCCCGACTCATCCGCGAGCACAATCCGCTCGCCGTCGGCTTGGGTCGTGGCGACCAGTGAATTGGTGGTTCCAAGGTCGATTCCAACTGCGAGGCGCCGCTCGCCAGAATGCGGCTTGCCGCCCGGCTCGACGATTTCAAACAACATGGATATCTTCCGCAGCCTCGATCATCCGCATTGCGTCGCGGCAGAGCGAGTCAAAGAAACCCAGCATTCGGACGCATTCCGCCGCGCCCTCCAGGTCGCGCACCTCGTCCAGTAGCCGCGCCAGATTTGCTTCGTGCAGGGAGCACTCTTCGCGCAGTTGCTCCTTGATCCGGCGCAACCTCGCAACATTGCCGCGCGCCGCCTCCATCGACTCTCGCAGCTCCATCTGCCGCATCAGAAAAGAGGGGGGCATTGCCGCGCGATCTGCCGCGGGGGCAAGCGCTTCCAAAGTCAGCAGATAGCGCGCCCTGGGGAGCGGCTGACGCAGGGTCAGGTAGCCACTGTTTACGTGGGTAGAGATTTCGAGCGCGCGCCGGCGGTCCGCCGCGTCGGAACTTCCGAATCGGTCGGGATGGAATCGATGCTGCAACGCATGATAGTCGCGTTCAAGTCGCTCGAGGTCGATCGCAAACGCGCGTGAAAGTCCAAAGAGTTCGAAATAATCCGCCTCAAGCATCGATACCGGGTTCGCCAACTGTGTCATGGCCGCTCAGACGTTGAAGCTGTCGCCGCAACCGCACTTCTCCTTGGCATTGGGATTGTCGAACTTGAAGCCCTCCTTCATGCCCGCTCGCGCGTAGTCGAGCCGCGTGCCGTCGAGATAGATGAGACTTTTCTGATCGACCAGAATTCGCACCCCGTGGTCTTCGAACTCGACGTCGCCGGGCTCGGCCTTCTCGGCGAACTCGACCGCGTAGGCGAGCCCGGAGCAACCCGAGGCTCGCACCGCCAAACGCAGACCGAGGGTCGCGCCGGCACGGCGTGCGATGAATTTCCTGGCCTTCTCCGCGGCAATATCAGACAGCGTGATGCCCACTGCGATTTCCTCCTCCTTAACTGCAAGTAAATGAGGTTCCGCAACTGCAGGTCGAAGTGGCGTTGGGGTTTTTGATCACGAAGCGCGAGCCATTGAGGTCTTCGGCGTAGTCGATCTCAGCGCCATTGAGGTACGGCAGGCTCTGTTCATCGATGACCAGAGTGACTGCGCCGCGCGTGAACACGGCGTCGGTGATTTCCGAGGTCTCGTCGAAAGCGAAGTTGTATTGCAGACCGGCGCATCCGCCGCCCGCAACCGAGATGCGCAGCTTCAGGTTGGGGTTGCCTTCTTCCGCGATAAGCTCGCTCACCTTCGTCGCGGCATTGTCGGTGAACAGCACGCTGGCCTGGGCCGATGCTTCGGGCGTCTCGATTAGAGTTTGTTCTGCCATGGTCTTCTCCTGCTGATTCGGCGGCTAGGCGCTCCGCGCGAGATCCTGTTTGTTGTCGGCGCCGCGACGCGCCTGGTAGTCCGCGACGGCGGCCTTGATCGCGTCTTCGGCAAGGACGGAGCAGTGAATTTTCACCGGCGGCAACGCCAGCTCCTGCGCGATCTGGCTATTCTTGATGGCCAGCGCCTGTTCGAGTGTTTTGCCCTTGATCCATTCGGTTACCAGAGAGCTGGATGCGATCGCCGAGCCGCAGCCGTAGGTCTTGAAGCGCGCGTCCTGGATCACGCCCGAATCGCTGACCTTGATTTGCAGGCGCATTACGTCGCCGCACGCGGGCGCACCGACCATCCCGGTGCCCACGCTTTGGTCGGCGGGATCGAACCCGCCCAGGTTGCGGGGGTTTTCGTAGTGATCGAGGACCTTTTCGCTATAAGCCATTTCCCACTCCCAACCGGTTCCTGAGACAACCCATTGCGACCATCAATCCGTCAGGCCGCCGTCCATTTGACCGAATTCAAATCCACTCCTGCCTGATGCATTTCCCACAGGGGAGACATATCCCTGAGCCGCGGAACCGTGCGGGAAATCAAATCGATCGCGAAGTCGATTTCCGCCTCGGTCGTGAAACGGCCGATTGAGAAACGAATCGAGCTGTGCGCGAGCTCGTCGCTGCGTCCCAACGCCTTGAGAACGTACGAGGGTTCCAGGCTCGCCGAGGTGCAGGCCGAACCGCTGGAAACCGCGATCTCCTTGATTCCCATCATCAGGGACTCGCCCTCGATAAACCCGAAGCTCATGTTGAGGTTGTGGGGGACGCGGCGTTCGAGGTCACCATTGACGTAGACCTCGCCCAACCGGGAAAGCCCCACCAGCAGCCGGTCGCGCAACGCACGAATGCGGCAGTTCTCTTCGGTCATTTCGGCGCCCGCGAGTTCATATGCCTCGCCCATTCCGACTATCTGATGGGTCGGCAGTGTGCCGGAGCGCATGCCGCGCTCGTGGCCGCCGCCATGCATCTGGGCTTCGAGGCGAACCCGGGGTTTCTTGCGTACGTAGAGCGCGCCGATCCCCTTGGGACCGTAGGTCTTATGCGCGCACAGCGACATCAGATCGATCGGCAGCTTTGCAAGATCGATATGGACCTTGCCCGGGGCCTGCGCTGCGTCGACGTGAAAGAGGATCCCGCGTTCGCGGCACGCGGCGCCAATCGCGGCGACGTCCTGGATAACGCCTATTTCGTTATTGACCAGCATTATCGATGCGAGAACTGTGTCCGGCCGCAGCGCCGCAAGGAACCGATCGAGATCGAGCAGGCCGTCAGGTTCGGGATCGAGATAGGTGACCTCGAAACCCTGGCGCTCAAGCTGGCGCATCGTGTCGAGCACCGCCTTGTGCTCGGTCTTGAGCGTGACCAGATGCTTGCCTTTCGAGGAGTAGAAATTGGCAGCGCCCTTAATCGCGAGGTTGTCAGACTCAGTCGCGCCTGAGGTCCAGATGATCTCAGTAGGATTGCAGTTGAGCAGCGCTGCGACCTGCTCGCGCGCCTTGTCGACCGCTTTTTCCGCTTCCCATCCGAATGAATGCGACCTGCTCGCCGGATTGCCGAACTTGCCCGTCAGGTAGGGCACCATCTTCTCTGCTACGCGCGGATCGACCGGCGTGGTCGCGGCATAGTCCAGATACACCGAAGGTCTTTCGAACTTATCCAAGCCGACGGACTCCACGACATCGTGAAACTGCGATTCTCGTGCCACGCAAACGTGCTCGCAGATTCAAGAGCTCCGGACTTGGATGGACAACAATTCCGACAGGTTTGTAAGAGGTGTAGAGAATCCGACAATGCTTGCGGGATGCGCGGACTAGTCGGCCAAGCCCATTGCGCTCACGTTTCCCTCGTCCGCGGGTTTAGCCAGGAATTCCCGTAAAGCGGCGGCGAATTTCGTTCGCCTGCGGTCGTCGCCGGCGAACTTGAGCAACGCGTATCTTTGATCGCCGTCGAGCATCTTCCAGCGCTCGGCATCGAGTTCATATCCGAGCGAGCCGGCCTGTTGCTCAACAGCCCGAGGCAGATACGCGGTTTGTAACGCGGTTGCCCGCTGCTCGTTGGAAAGAAAGCTCGGATGCTCGCCGCACCGCTGAGCTATCAGCCGACATACGAACTCCGACATCACTCGTCGTTCGTCTTCATTGTCTGCCGGCATTTCGCAGATGGCGCGCCGCTCCTCCATCGTCAATGCGTGCCACTGCTTGATGCTGATCTTGATGCCGATCACGTCAAGCCTGTACTTCGCTGCCAGGGGCAGGCAGGACATCGTCGCGTAAAGTTCTCTTTCAAAACCAAACTGCATAATCATTTCCTCCCAAGGACCACGGGCGGATCTCTTATGCATCACGAAAAGCAAGTTCGCGGCCATCGCAATTGCGACACCGGCCATCCTCCTTACAGACACCCCGGCGAGAAGTTACTGTTTGCCGAAAATGACCCGCCCCGCAGGAGTAATGGTCTACAAGGTCGACCGGTTGACCCGCTCGCTCACAGACTTCGCCAAGATCGTGGAGCTGTTCGACTCACATGGAGTGTCGTTCGTCTCGATCACCCAGCAATTCAACACTACTACTTCGA
>JASHQJ010000293.1 GCA_030037595.1 Candidatus Binataceae bacterium | reverse complement strand
TCCAAGCCGTGGACAGCACCCTGCGCAAGGAAGCTTTCGAGCGCGGCTCGATCGATCTCGCGAGGCACGAGGCCGGTTGCGAGCAGCGCGCGCATCTCGCTCGCGAACATCAACCCCCGCTGTCCGGACGACAGATGTAGAGCGGCTTGATACCCAGCCGATCGCGGTAGAGCCAGGCGATGCCGCGTGCGGGATCGACGAGACAGAGCGCAAACTTCCCGCGCCAGCGGCGCACCGCGTTTTCGCTCCACTCGCGGTAGCTAGCCGGGATAACTTCGGTATCGCAGCGCGAGTGGAACGCATGCCCGCGAGCACCGAGCTCGCGCTGAAGTTCGCGGAAGTTGTAGATCTCGCCGTTGAAGACGGTCCACAACGGATCCTGCCCGCCGGCAGGACGATCGCGCACCGGCTGATGGCCCGCGGAAGTGAGATCGAAAATCGCAAGCCGCGTATGCACCAGCGACACCGTAGCCAAGGGCTGCGCGAAACCTTCGTCGTCGGGGCCGCGATGCCAAAGCGCAGCTAGCATCCGGCGCGAGACGATCCCGCCTTCGTCATGAAGACCGATCACTCCGCCAATTCCAGACATAGCTTCAGATTCGAATCGCGAGGCTAGGGCTGCGCTGTACCGGCGGTTGCGGTCAGCGGTTCGGCCATCTTCCTCCGGAACTCCGCAACCTGGCTCGTAACGAAAAGATCCCTGGGTGCGAGTCGTTCCGCCTGGTTGTATGCCTTCTCGGCCGCGAAGTAGTCGTAGCTGCGCTCGGCGACGGTGGCGAGCGTCAACCACGCATCGACCGAATCGGGGTTTAGTTTCGTGGCCTCGCCGAGAACCAGCACCGCGCGCGCGTCGCGGCCTTCACTTGCGTAGAGCTTGCCGAGTTCGAGCGTGCAATCAAAAGACCCGCCGTCATCGCCGAGCGTATCGCCCAACGCGGCCTCAGCGATATCGGTGCGGCCGCGAAATTCCGCCGCGCGCTCGAGCCCTATCGCAACCTTGCATTGGTCGGCGCCGTTTTGCTCGGCTTCCGAGATAAGCTGGCGCGCCTGGTCATAGTTGTCATGCGGCGCGAGCACTTGCGAAACCAGCTCGACGTAGCTCTCGGTGTCGCGCGGGTCGGCGTCAATCGCCTGTTCAAGCGCCTCGCCGGCTTTGCGCGGCTCGCCGGATTTCAGGTAGGCCTCTCCGGCCGCGCGGAGCAGCGCCGCGCGCCGGACTGGGTCGGACTCGTGCGCCGCGGCGCTCGTGTCGATCGCCGCGCTGTCGGACGTTCGATTGAGCGCGTCGAGGAACTGACCAAGCGTCGCGGCGGCACCCTCGAAGCCATCGTTGACTGCCCGCTTCAAGCCCCATTCGATCGCGCGGCAGCGATCTTCACGCAGCCAGGGAATCACGCGCGGCTCGAGATAGGCATGGCTCGCCGTGAACGGCGCGACGTACACCGAGTCCGCGAGCTCGCGATTACCGCCCGACTGATCGCCGTGCAACGTCAGGTCGCGCGCATAGAAATCGCGGGCGGCGGGATTGGTCGGATCGAGCCACGCGGTCGCGGCAAGTTCATGCGACACCAACTCCGGCGTCATCGACCCGCCGTAGCTATTGAGCAACGCCATGTGTACCTCGGGCTCGGTCGGATACCTGAGAAGCTGGTTCAGCTCGTCGCCCGGTGATTGGGGATGTCCGAGGAAGTAGGGGAACGGCGGGCCGTTTTGAACGAGCACGACCGTCACTCCGGCGACGGCCGCGGCCGCCGCAGGAACGAGCCGCAGCGCCGGCCATCGCGGGCGCTTGCCCAAACTCACCACCTCGGTTCCACCGATACTCAGGCGAAGCGCGAGGCCGAGAAACAACATGAAGAGAAAAAGATTGGCCGGTATCTGCAAATCGAAGTCGAACGACTCGATAACCGCGATCACCGCCAGCGCCGACACCAGCGCGGCGTACGCCTGCAGCATCGCTTTCGGCACACGCGCGAAACCGGCCTTGAGGCGGAGCGCAGCGCTCACGAGGAACCAGGCGAGGATTGCAACGCCGACGATTCCGACCTCGGCGAGCAACTCGAGGTAGTCGTTATGCGTGCGGCTGAAATACAGGTCCGCGCGCGGAGGCGCCTGGAAACGATGGAAGATCGCGGGCCATCCACCAAGGCCCACGCCGAACGCCGGGAAGTGATGCATGATTGCGAGCGATCGCCACCAAACTCGTACACGCGAGCCGAGATCGACGCCGCCGCCGGCGATCGTGTTGCCGAGACGAGTGGAAATCTGATGCCGGCCTTCGGCGCCGACCAGGAAAAGCGCCATCACCAACATCAGCGTGAGCACCGTGAGCGAGAGCCGAAGCGCGCGCGCACCGACACTGGTGCGTCCTTGCTCGTCGTCGCGGCGCGACCCGATGAAGACGAGCGTAATAAGGAGCATCGTACCGAGGGCGATTCCTAGCCACCCTGCGCGCGATTGGCTGAGTGCGACCGCGCAGAAGACGAGGAACAGCCCGAGCGCTGCGAACAAGCGGCGGCCCGCTCCCGAGCGTTCGCGCACGGGGAATCCCGAGAAGATCGTCACGGACAACATCAGCGGAAAAATCATCGCCAGGTAACCCGCCATGTGATCCGGATCGACGAAAGGACCGCGCGCACGGCTGCCCAGGACTCCAAACATGGGCTTGCCCCAGTCCATAGGCACGAGGACCCACATGATACGGCCATTCCAGGTCGCTACTTCCACCAGCGCGATAACCGCGATGAGCACTCCCGACGCCATCGCGGAGAGCAGTACGGCGCGGATGAAGCTGCTGCTGTCGCTTGCATCGGCGCTGGTCCCGAACGGATAGAAGGTAACCGACAACAGGACCGATACCATCGCGAGCGCGCCGATCAGCGCGGTCGCGGTCAGCGGCCACGCAATCGCGAGCGGACGACAGACGCCGGCAAAGTATGCAGCAAAGCTGTCAGGCCGCATCACAACCGGCTGCCCAGCTGCCTCGGAGAGCGGAGATGCGTCGCGCGACGAGGGCGCGAATGGAATCGGCGCGCCTGCCTGCACCTCGCTTATCGTCGGCAGCACCAGGGCCTCGGACGATTCCATCACAGCTGGAGAACGGCCGGGTGCGACCGCGACTCCGGCGTATGGCGCACGCGCCGGCCAATCCGGATAGACGTGCGAATAAACCTCGTAGGTGGCGGGCGAGATGACCCGGAGCACGCGCGGCGGCAGCGGGACAATCTGCGCCGCGATCAGAATCAGCAGCAGTGCGAGCGGGATTCCGAGCGCGCGCCGATGCGCTGCGTTGGCAGGAGCGGGAGAATCGCCCCGGGCCGCCAGCACTCCGAGCTTGAGCATCCAAAGCGCAAGCAGCACGAACGCGACGCCTTCGGCGATCCGGTAGCCCCACGGGTAGACCGAGCCGAACGCGATCGGTGTGAAGAAAACCAGCGCGCAGACAAGATTGCGAAAATTTCGATCGAGCAGGCTCAACTGCGATCAGCGGGCGTCTTCAGAGTTCCGCGCCTGAACCTCCGGCGAACCCCGCAAAACCTCATTGGTGTACTGGTAGTAGTAGCTCGAGTAGTAGCGATACTCGGGACTGGTCACGTTGACCTTGTTCAGTACCGCGCCAAAGATTTTCGCCCGCGCATAGCGGAGCCGCGCGCACGCGATCCGCACCTGCTGCTTGGCCGTCGCCTCGCTGTTCACCACTACGACCACGCCATCGACCAGCGTGGACAGGATGATCGCGTCGCTCACCGGCAGCACCGGCGGCGAATCGATAATGACAAAGTCGTGTTCCTGCGCGAGCTGCGCCAGCACCTGGCGCATCTTCTCGGAGCCGAGCAGCTCGGTCGGATTCGGCGGGAGTGAGCCGGAAGTCAGGATCGAGAGTCCATCTACGTGTGTCGGACGGATCAGTTCGCGCACGTCGCGGCGCCCGGTCAACGCTTCGGTCAGACCGGGCTCCTTGTCGAGGTCGAACACGCGATGGCATCGAGGCTTGCGCAAGTCGCCGTCGATCAGGAGCACGCGCGCGCCGGTATGAGCAAACAACACCGCCGAGTTGGTCGAGGTCGCCGTCTTGCCCTCGCCGCTTGTCGTGCTGGTCATCAGGATAACCCGCGGCGGCGAGCCCGCGCGCGAGTAGAGCAGACCGGTGCGCAGAGTCCGATACGCCTCGCCGTGAAGCGAATAAGGGTTCGACGCACCAACCAGGTCCTTGGGATGGTTCTTGTCGGGTGATGTCACGCCGATCGCAAGCCGCCGCACGCGTTC
>JASHQJ010000292.1 GCA_030037595.1 Candidatus Binataceae bacterium | reverse complement strand
ATTATTTCGTAGAAGGTGTCGAGCACCGTGACACCGATCAACAGCCATGCGTTCGAAAGGTTGTAGCGCTTGACGAAGTAGGTGTGGACCGAGACGAAGATCGCGAACAGCGGCACGTACATCCACGGCGCCTCGACCAGCACGCCCGCGAGCGGAACCGCAAGTGCGAGCATCAAGCCCTGCGTAATGATCAATCTGCTCGCCTCGAGCGGCGTCATCATCGCGCGCGGCGCGGCTGCGACCGCCCACAGCAGGTAAGAACCGAGGATACTGTTGACGTGTGCGACGGCCATGAGGCCATCGCCGACGGCGCAGATCATCGCGAGCCGGACCGCGCGCATCAGGCGGCCCGGACGAACCGAGAGCTCCTCGGCCAGGTAGTAGATCAGCGGCGAGTGCGACCCGGTAAAGAGATGCGAGCGCGGTGGGCGGGCAGCGATCGTATTGCCGGGCGCACTCATCTGAAGCCCTGGATCGTGACCACCGCGGTCGCGCCCATTCTGAATGGATAGTTGGGATCACGGTCGTCGAGTGTGATCCGAACAGGGAAGCGCTGCGAGAGACGCACCCAGTTGAGTGTCGGCTCGACCGCGGGCAGACCTTCGATCGTCGCGCCATTGGTCTGATAGAGCGCCCAGCCGAGGCCCTGCACCGTTCCGCGAAAACGATGATTCGGATAAGCGAGCAGGAACACGTCAGCCTTCATGCCCGGCTTGATGTGCGAGAGAAAATTCTCGCGATAGTTGGCAATCACGTACCACACGCGATTATCGACCAGGGCCAAAACGTCGCGGCCCTCGTTCGCATACTGGCCGACCGCAATGTTGAGATTCGTCACGTAGCCGTCGAAGGGTGCCTTCACGTAGCAATATTCGATGTTGAGTCTCGCGTCGGCGACCTCGGCTTCGGCCGCCTTTAGCCGAGCGTTGATATCGCCGAACTTGCCTAGCTGATTGCGCGCGCGCTTGACCTCGGACTCGGCGTTGCGCACTCCCGCTTCCTCGGCTTCCACGCGCGAGCGCGCATTGAACACGTCGTTGGCGGTTACGTAGTGCTTGGCGAGCAGCGGCTCGATGCGATGCAAGTACTGGCGCGCGTAGGCGGCGTCGGCCTCGCGGCGCTTCTGCTCGGCGGTCGCGGCACGAATCGCATCTTCATAGGCATTGACATCCAGGTAGGTGAGCTTGAGCTGCGCGTCGAGCTTGTTGAACACGTCCTGGTAGGGGCGAGGATCAACCTCGAAGAGCAAATCGCCCTTGTGCACCTGCTGATTGTCCACCACCGGCAGACTGACGATCGGACCGCTGACGTGCGGCGCAACGCCCACGATATTGGCGCGCACGTACGCGTCGTCAGTCCGCGGGTAGACGTAGTAAAGGCGCGTGACGTAGATGCCCACGATGATAGCGGCGACAATTATCGCGCCGCTCAGGACTCGCGCTATTACCACCCGCGCTATGCTGTCGGTTTCGCCGGCGTCGGGAGCCATAGCGCGAGCCTCAGATGCGGTTGAAGAAAATCAGGTAGACGATGGCAGCCATCAGCACGCCAAGTGAAAGATAGACCAGCGGAAGCGGCCATAGGTAAGGCTCGATTCGAGTCCACAGAAAGATCGGACGGATAAGCGCGGCCAGCACTGCGCCGGCGATCGCGCAGATAAGCCAACTCGGAAAGTTGGCGCCCGCAATATTCACTACGGGGTCGCAGCCAGCGAGACACGCCGCAAAGGCCAACGCCGCGGCGCCCGCCACGAATCTCCTCCCGATTGGCCCGTTCCCCATCGCGCAAAAAATCGATCCGATTCCGATTGTCCCTAAGCATCGCGCCAGATTCAATTAGGCTTGGCCGGATGTCGGCGAGCATGTGGCCGCGGCCCTGATCGCGGCACGAAGGAGCGTGAAGCATGCGCGGGGGAAGGTTCGGAAAAAAGCATCGGAGACGTTCTCAGATGGGAAGTCGCGCGATGGGCGCATGGCTTCTCATCGGCGTGGCGTGCAGCGTCGTGGGATGCTCCTACTTCGCCGAGGCGCCGGAGATCGCGCCCAATCACTACGCGCCCGCGGCTGCCGATCGTCCATGGTCGCCGCCGGCGAAGTATGCGGGCGACTATGCGGTGCCGCAGGCCGAACGCGCGCCTCAGCAGGTGCCTAGCACGTCACCAGAGGCGTCGCATGCGCCGTTCAGCCTCACCCGGCTCGTTGACGTCGCGCTCACCAACAATCCCGATACTCGCGTCGCCTGGCAGCGCGCACGTGCCGCGGCGGCCGCGTACGGCTCTTCGCGGGCGGCATATTATCCGACGCTCAGTACGCAAACCGAGGCAGGTTACGCGCGGCAGATCATCGAACTGCCCGGCAGCACCATTGCTCCTTTCAAACAGTGGTACGCCGAGCCGGCGCTGAGGCTTACCTACATATTGCTTGATTTCGGCCGCCGCAACGCCGACGACGAGACCGCGCGCAACCAGCTCGCAGCTTCCAACTTCGCGTTCAATCGTGAGCTGCAAACCGTGGTCTTCAACACCCAGCGTGCTTTCTATGCGCTTGCGGCATCGCACGCGGGCGTCACCGCTGCTCAGCAGAACCTCGAGCTTGCGAAAACCGACAACGACGCGGTGCAACGGCGCGTTGACCTCGGTCTCGCAACATTGCCGGAGCTGCTGCTCGCGCGCGAGCGCGTCGCTCAATCGGAATACGATCTCGCGAACGCCCGCCTCGTCGTGCGCGAGTCCGAGGCCAATATGGCGCTCGCGATCGGCGTGGCGGCTAACACCCCGCTCGAGGTCGAAAGCCTGGCGAGCCAGTCAATACCGAAGTCGCTCGGCCACGAAGTTGACGAACTCATCGCCGACGCAGTGCGCCAGCGTCCCGATCTCGCGGCCGAGGTCGCCGCGCTGAATGCAAGCCAGGCGGGCGTCAAGCGCGCGCGCGCCGAATTCTATCCAACGGTCGGCCTGCTCGGCGAATACGGCGAGCAGGCGTGGAATTTCCAGTTCCTCGGCCCGACCGCGACGACCTCGCAGCCACGATACAGGGGCCAGTTGATGCTGGACTGGGATATCTTCACTGGGTTCAAACGTCTCAATGATCTGAAGCAGGCCGAGGCATCGCGCGCCGAAGCGGCCGCGGCGCTCGAATCGGGCGAGCTTGGCGCGATCGCCGAAGTATGGCGTGCATATTACGAGTTCGAATCGACACTTAAGAAGTATGAATATGCCGAGGCGCTGCTCGCCGCGACCAACGAGGCTTACAGCGCGAACCTCGACACCTACAGGCAGGGGCTCAGCACAATAGTCGAACTCTTGACCGCGGATCGCGATCTCGCCAACGCCCGCTTCACCATGATCCAAAGCACCGCCGACCTGCTAACCTCTTCCGCCGCGGTCGCCTATGCGGTCGGGGCGATCGAGATGCCGCATCGATAGCCGGGAGGACTGAATGAAGAAAGCGCGCGCAATCCTGCAAGCAATCACCCTCGTCGCGATCAGCGCGTGCGCTTCGCACGCCGTCGCGGCCGGTATCAGTTGCCCGGCGACGATCCGGACCGACCAGAAAGCAAGTGCGCCCGCGCCGTGGATGG